>JAEUKG010000036.1 GCA_016794325.1 Myxococcales bacterium
CACAGTCACCAGCCTACCGTAGCGGATTCGTTGCCCAACGGACAGACTTCTCGCCACCCGCGGCGCCGGCGAGCCGCCGCCGCGCGCCGTCGGTGAAATGGCGCGCCGGCGCGGCCTCGGGCGCTCCCGGCGAGCGCCGCGCACGGCCGAGCCGAAGCGACGCCGCCGCGCGCCGCTGGCCGCGCTCCGTCGTTCGTGGGCCGCGATCGATCAATCGGCCGCGCAGATCAGTTGCAGCCGCAGCCGCCGCCGCCACCGCCGAGGCCGCCCGCGGCGCCCTCCGAGACCGCGCGAACGTGCTCGTCCACACCGATGGAGAGGTCGTCGGTGCTCATCGTGGGGTGGGCGAGGATCCCGCGCTCGTACGGGGCGACCTTGACGCAGCCCGTGGTGAGGACGAGGAGAGCGGCGGAGATGATCCCGAGCGCGGCGACGCGTTGTGACTTCATCGTCAGTACCTCTCCAGACGAAGCATACCTTGCAACGAAGGCCGGCGCCAAGGTCGCTCGTGGCCCCGCGAGGCGAGCCGCGCCGCGCCCGGATCCGTGGGGATCCACGCGGGCCTCGCGCGGGTGGGGATCGGTTGAAAAGAGCCGCCTCCGGCCGCATCATGGAAGGATGAAGTCCGCGCGATGGCTCGGAGCGCTCCCCTGCGCGTCCGCCGTGTTCCTCGCCTTCTCCTGCAGCGCGCCGGAGCTGCCGCCCTACGGCGCCCCCAACTCGCTCGAGGGCAAAGAGGCGCCGCGCCCGCCGGTCACCGGCCCCGGCGCGGGGACGGGCCAGTGCACGCCCGACAAATACGTCAACGGGACGTCGACCGTGAGCTTCAAGAACGACATCATGCCCCTCCTCGGCGACGGCAAGGGCGGATGCTCCACCACCAACTGCCACGGCGGCGGCACTGCGCCCAAGATCACCAAGGACCCGAACGAGACGTACCAGTCCATGATCTCGTACAAGGTGCAGGGCGTGCTGTACGTGAACCCGTGCGCCAAAGACAAGGCGCAGGGGAAGCTCGCGTGCAACATGCGCGGCGATCAAGGCTGCGGGACGAAGATGCCCTTCAGCCCCGGCGTCGCGCCCGCCGCGGCCGATCTCGACAAGATCGACAAGTGGCAGGCGGACGGCGCGCCGCTCAACTGACGAGGGGCACGCCCGCGGGCCGCGGTATCACCACGGGAACAGGTGCGTCGCCGGGCTGACCTCGAAGGCGAGGAAGCCGAGCGCGCCTGACACCACCGCGAAGAGCACGAGGAGGGCCCGCCGCGCGCCGCCCTCGAGCCACTGCCGGCGCGCGTACCCGAGCGCCCACGCCGCGAGCCCGAGGGGGACGAGCGGCACCACGAACGGCACGATGATGCCCGCCTCGGGCGGCGTCGGGGTCTCGCTCGGGGTGGTCGAGAACGTCACGACGATCATCACCATCGCGACGAGCAGGTTTCCGAACGCCGCGAAGAGCATCGCGTACGAGCGCGGGGCCCGGAGGCCGAGCGCGCCGATCGCGACGGTGAGGACGACCGCCGAGAGCGCGACCACGCCCGCCGTCGGCCCCGACGTGCCGTCGAACGCC
>JAEUKG010000117.1 GCA_016794325.1 Myxococcales bacterium
AGCGCGCGTCGGGGCGGACGAGGCGGATCGGAGGCGGCGCGCTCACCCGTCCAACCCTACCCCAGCGGGGGCCTCGCCGCGTTCTCCCAGCGATTCCACGGCGCGGCGGGGCCTCCCTTGACGGCGCGTTAAAAATGAATACGTTCATCTTTAGAACATGGGACGTGGACCTTCCCCGCAGAAGACCGAGGCGACGCGCGCGCGCCTGCTCACCGCCGCCGAGGCGATCCTGGCCGAGGGCGGGTACTCCGCCTTCACGATGAAGGAGCTCGCGGAGCGCGCGGGGTGCGCGGTCGGGCTCGCGTACCGGTACTTCCCGTCGCGCGAGGCGCTCGTCGTCGCGCTGTACGGCGAGCTGGCGCGCCGCGTGTACGGTCGGGTGGGGGCGCTGGAGGGGGGCACCGTCGGCGCGCGCTTCGCGTCCCTGGTGGGGAAGAAGCTGGCCGCCCTCGACCGCCGGCCCAAGGTCTTTCGCGCCCTCGCGCACGCCGCGCTCGCGCCCGACTCGCCCACCGGGGTCTTCGCCGACGACACGCGCGCCGTGCGCGAGGCGGGCGTCGCCGCGTTCACCGCCGTGGTCGCGGGCGCGGCCAACGCTCCGTCGGATCCCGCGCCGCTCGGCCGCATCCTGTACGGGCTCCACCTCCTGTTCGTCCTCGGGTGGACGCAGCAGCGCCACGGCCGCGGCGCCACGACCCTCGCCGCCCTCGCGCGAGACCTCGCTCCGCTCGTCGACGTCGCCGCCGCCTCGTCGGCCTCTCCGCTCCTTTCCCCGATCGTCGAGCGACTCGACGGTCTCACCCGCAACCTGATGGAGACGACCCCGTGAACCTCGCCGCCCACATCGCCCGCCGCACCGCCGAATACGCGTCCCTGCCCGTCTTCCGGGCCTTCGCCGAGGACCGCATCCCCCTCGAGCGGTTCCGGGATTTCTTCGAGGAGCAGGCGATGGCGGCGCGCTTCTTCCAGGACTTCATCTGGGCCGCGACGGCGATCGACGCGCCCGCGGAGGTCGACACGCCCGAGGGCCGCCGCGCCGCCGCCGTCGCCGCGTTCGCGAGGGAGCACCGCCGCGTCGACTCCGGGCACTACCGGTGGACGGCGCGCGACCTCGCGACCATGGGGCTGCCGCCGCTCGATCTCGACCGCTGCTTCGCGCTGGGCAAGCTCGACACGCGGATCCAGCTCGCGCGCATCCTCGCGTGCTTCCACGACGCGAGCGCCGAGGCGCGGCTCACCGTGCTCGCGGCGCTCGAGTCGGCGGGCGCGGTCACCTTGGGGACGCTCTTCGCCTACGCCGAGCGCCACGGGCTCGCGGGCGAGCTCCTCTACCTCGGCCGCGCCCACGTCCACGTCGAAGAGCGGCAGGTGGGGTCGATCCTCGAGGTCGCCGCCGAGCTCTTCTCGCGCGAGGACCCGGCACTCGGCGCGCTCGTCGACACCGTGTTCGACGCGCTCTCGCGCATGTTCCAGGACGGAGGCCGCCGCATCTACGGCGATCTCGTCGGCGCGCCGGAGGCGAGCCATGCGGCCTGATCCTCTCGAGGACGTGCGGCGCGTGGCCCGCGGCTACGGCCTGGACGTGGAGCCGCTGCTCGCGCTCCTCGCGCCCTTCTTGCCGAGCTACCTCGAGCTCGCCCTCGACGACGGCGGGTTCGAGATCATCACCGGCGGTCGCGGCGTGGCGCGCGAGCTCGCGAGCGCGGCGGCGTCGCTCGGCCTCGAGGCGCCCGCGCGCGACGCGTTCCTCCTCGCCGCGTCGCGCGCCCCGGAGGTGATGGTCGGCCTGAAGGTCGACGCCGCGCGGCGGGCGCCGCCCACGCTCTACCACCGCGCGATGCTCCCGCTCGGCGAGGGCCTCGCGCTCCTCGGCGAGGTGGGGCTGCCGGAGCACGTCCGGGAAGCCCTCGCCCACCGCCTCGCGCCGGCGCAGACGCTCTACGGCCTCGGCTTCTCGACCGCCGGCGGGGCGCTGCGGGTGAAGACGTACGTGCTCGGCGACGTCGCGGGGCGGGTGGGCTTCCGGTCGGTCCGCGCGACCGCCGCCGGCGTCGAGATCGACGAGCGCGTCTACGAGGCGAACGCCGACGCGCGCGCCACCGGGCTCGGCTGCGCCCGTCGCGCCGAGCGAGCCCTCGGGGCGAGCGTGCTCGGCCACGTGGGCCGCTCGCGCGCGCGCGGAGCCAAGGTCTACGTCGAGCGGGTGGGGGCTATCCCTACGGACACATCGGCCCGGTGAGCGGAGCGCCCGATGGACTACCTCGCCTACATGCGCCCGCGCACGTTCCCGATCACGTTCGTCTTCGCGCTCACCGGCTACGTCCTCGCCCCCTCCCACGCCCGAGGCGCGGGGCTCGCGCTGGACCTCGCGTTCCTCTTCCTCGTGTACTCCGTGCTCGGCTGGGGCGGCGCGAACGCCTTCAACTCGGCCGAGGACCAGGACACGGGGCCCGTGAACCTCCTGCCCGATCCGCCGCCGCGGCCCCGGCACCTCGGCGCGTTCGGCCTCGCGTGCGGCGCCGCCTCCGTCGCCCTCGCGCTCGCGTGGCCGGGCAAGGCGAGGGCGGTCCCCTTCGTGCTCGTCGCGGGCCTGCTCTCGGTCGCGTATTCGTACCGGGGGGCGCCGTTCCGGCGCTTCAAGGAGGTGGGCGGGCTCGACGCGCTCACCCACGCGCTCGGGTGCGGTCCGATCGCGATCGCCCTCGGGTGGAGCGCGGCCGCGCCGCTCGACGCGTCGTTCGCGTGGCCGGCGCTCGGCTTCTTCTTCGCCTTCTTCGGCGGCTACACCACGACGCAGATCTTCCAGCTCGCGCCGGGGGAGCGGTACGCCACCGGGCGCAACTACACGAGCCTCCTCGGCGCTCCGCTCGCCCTCCGGGTCTCGGTGCTCTGCTTCGCCGCCCACGTCGTGGTGCTCGGCCTCTCCGTGGGCAGGGCGATCGTCGCGAGCGCGCCCTATCTCGTGTGGGCTAGTCTGGTCGCGGTCGCGGCCCTCCACGCCCTCGGCTGGGCGCTCCGGCCCTGGCACGCGCCCTACCGCCGGATGCAGGTGCAGCTCGGGCTGATGATGACGTCGCACGTCACCTTCCTCGCCGGGCACGCGCTGCAGTAGGGCCCGCCGCGTGGTAGGCTCCGCGGCCGTGCCAGCGCGCGAGCGTGTCTTCATCTCCGGGGTCGCCGGCTTCTTGGGGAGCCACCTCGCGGACGCGTTCCTCGCCGAGGGCTGGGAGGTCGCGGGCATCGACAACCTCGTCGGCGGCTACCTCGACAACGTCCCGGAGGGCGTGTCGTTCCAGGTCGCCGACTGCAACGACCTGCCGCGCGTGCGCGCGCTCATGGCGGGCGCGAGCGTGGTCTACCACTGCGCGGCGACGGCCTACGAGGGCCTGAGCGTCTTCTCTCCGCACTTCGTCACCCAGAACGTCGTGACCGCGACGACGGGGATGATGTCGGCCGCGATCGCGAACCGAGCCCGCCGCTTCGTCCACTGCTCGTCGATGGCGCGCTACGGCGCGAACCCGGTGCCGTTCACCGAGGATCAGACGCCCCGCCCGCAGGATCCGTACGGGATCGGCAAGCTCGCCGCCGAGGGCCTCGTGAAGAACCTCGCCGAGGTGCACGGGATCGAGTGGGTCGTCGCGGTGCCGCACAACATCCTCGGGCCGCGGCAGAAATACGACGACCCGTACCGGAACGTGGCGGCCATCTTCGCGAACCGCCTCCTCCAGGGCTTGCCGCTGCCGATCTACGGCGACGGCTCGCAGGAGCGCTGCTTCAGCTTCGTCTCCGACGTCGTCGAGCCGCTCCGCCGGATGGCGACCGACCCGAGGTGCGCCGGCGAGGTGATCAACGTCGGCCCCGACGACCACCTGATCACGGTGCGCGAGCTCGCCGAGCGCGTCGGCGCGATCGTGGGCGTGGCGCCGACCCTCGAGCTCCACCCGCCGCGGCCGTGCGAGGTCGCGCGGGCGACCTGCTCGGCGGCGAAGGCGCGGGCGCTCCTCGGCTACGAGCCCCGCGTCTCCCTCGACGAGGGGCTGCGCGCGCTCGTCGCGTGGATCCGCGCCCGTGGGCCTCGCCCGTTCCATCACCACCTCGAGGTGGAGCTCGAGGGCCCGCTCCTGCCGCGGCCCTGGGTGGCGGCCTCGGGGCCGCGCCGCCCTTGACCCACCCGGGGCCCGCACCCACGTCCCCGGGATGATCCGGACTCGGGGAGGGCCCGTCGCCGTCGCCGTCGCCGTCGCCGTCGCCGTCAACGTCAACGCCAACGCTCACGACAACGTCGACGATGTCGTGCTTCGCCCGAGTTCGGGGCCCGTGCGTCGGTCTCGCCTCTCGGCGCGCCCGCGCGCTCGGGGCGCGACTCGAGGACAGGCGGCGCGGCTCACGGCGCCGGAGGGCGAGCGAGCCAGCCGCCGACCTCCGCGCGGAGCTGGTCGAGGTACCCCGGGCTCCGCACCACCTCGACGTAGCCGGGGACCGCCCCGACCCAGGCGCGCATGCGCGGGTTCGTGACGTCGGTGAGGTACGCGGTCGGCAGGCCGAGCAGGGCGGGCCCGTCCATCCCCGCGGTGGTGACGCCGAGCTGGCCGACCGCGCCGTGCGCGCGGGTGAGGTGCTCGAAGAGCTGGAGCTGCGCGCGCCGCCCGTCCTCGGCCTGGAAGAGCGGCTCCTTCCAGAAGAGGGTGAGGTCGATCACGCCCTCGGGGATGGGCCCGAAGGCCGCGTCGCCCACGAGGACCGGGCGCGCCCCCGCGGCGCCCGCCACCTCGACGAGGGCGGCGAGCTCCCCGGGCGAGGTGTTCCGTCCGGGATGGTGGCCTCCGCGCCGGATCCACACGAGGACCTTCGGGCCGGAGGCGCGCCCGACGCGCGCGTCCACGAAGGCCCGGACCGCGCTCGTCGGCGCCGCTCCGCCGAGGAAGGCCTCGCGGAGCCGGGCCCGCGCGGCCCCCGGCGCTTCGCCGAACGCTCGCGCGACGACGCCCGTGACCTGCTTGGCGGCGCGCGGCCGGGGTCGGGGCGGGCGCAGGCGGGCGTCGAGGCCCGCGTCGTGGAGGAACCGCTCGGCCTGCGCGGTGTGGATCTGGCCCGGCTCGACCTGGATCGTGACGTCGGCGAGCAGCGCCGCGGCGGCGAGGTGCCACCCCTCCCCGAAGGAGAACCCGGGCGCGGCGTGGAAGACGTACGCGTCGTTGCGCTCGCGGACGAGCGCCCGAGCCGCGTCGGCGGCCGCGGCGGCCCGGCGCGCCGCCTGCGCCGCCGCGGGCCGCTCGGGCACGAGGCGCGCGGCGTCGGCGGCGCGCTGCGCGGCGTCGGCGGCGCCCTCCGCGAGCGCCGCGACCGTCCCCCACCCCTCGTCGCACTCCTCCGGCGACGGCGCGCGCTGTGCGCTCAGGGATAGTTGGTTCGCGCCGTGCAGGGCGTCGTCGGCGCGCGCGGCCTGCGCCCGGGCGAGGACGACGAGGGCCGACGCCCGGGGCCGGCCCCCCGCCTCCGCGGCCGCGCGCTCGGCCTCGGCGATCGCGCGGCCGAGCAGCTCCCGGTGCCGGTCGCGCGCCGCGCGCCCGCGCTGGGACGAGACGATCGCGATCGCCTCCGCGAGGAGCGCCTCCGGCCCGCTCACGCGCTCCTCTTCCGCATGCGGCCCGAGGTTAGCCGCGAAACGCCGCGGCGACGAGGCCGCGGCGCGCGGCGGTCACCGCGGCCGGCGGCCCGGCGGCCGGGCGGCGGCGCGGGCGGCGTCCGCGACGACGCCGCGGAGCCAGACGTGCGCCGGGTCCTCGTGGGCGC
>JAEUKG010000142.1 GCA_016794325.1 Myxococcales bacterium
GCCCGCAATGGGGCCGCTCGCGGCTCGAAATGGGGCGGCTCGCGGCTCGAATTGGGGCCGCTCGCGGCTCGAAATGGGGCCGCTCGCGGCTCGAAATGGGGCCGCTCGCGGCTCGAAATGGGGCGGCTCGCGGCTCGAAATGGGGCCGCTCGCGGCCGGGGAGTGTCGAAATCCGACAACGAAATCAACGGCTTGTGTACACTGGTGCCGCTCGATGCCCGGCACGCCCCGCAAACCCGCCCGAAGACGGAACGCGCAGACAGCGTCGCGCGGCCCGACGCTCTCGTGGCCGGGGCGCTCCTGGATCCCGGGCGGGGTCGCGGAGCGGGCCGCGCCCGAGGCGACGGTGGACGAGCGCGTGGGCGACGGCGCGCACCGCATCGTTCACGCCGACGTGCTCGACCTCGCCGGCCACCTGCGCGCCCTCGGCCTCGCGGGATCGGTGGACCTCGTGTACGTCGACCCTCCGTACGCGTCGCAGGCCGACTACGTGCTCGAGGCGCGGCTCGACGGTCGGGCCGACGGCCGCGTCCGGCGCGCGCTCGCCTACGAGGACACTTGGTCCGAGCGCGAAGGGGGAGGGGCCGCGTACCTCGAGATGCTCGCGCCGCGCCTCGAAGCGCTCGCGTCGCTCCTCTCCGAGCGGGGCACCCTCTGGGTGCACCTCGACTGGCGCGCGTCGTACCTCGTGCGAGTGGTGCTCGACGAGATCATGGGTCGCGACGCGTTCCTGAACGAGATCGTCTGGCGTCGCGCCCCGAACCTCGGGCGCCAGGCGGCGAGCTCGCAGTTCGGTCGCACGCTCGACACCATCGTGGTCTACGGTCGCCCCGGGGCCAAGCTCACGCCGCCCCTCCGGCTCGAGCCGATCGAGCCTTCGGCGATCCGTCGCGACGACGAGGGGCGGCCCTTCACGAGCGCGCCGCGCGGCGACTATACCGATCAGTCGATCGCGAAGCTCGACAAGGAGGGCCGCGTCCACCGGACCGCGAGCGGCAAGGTCTACATCAAGTATTTCCTCGTGCCCGACGCGACGGGCCGGCTCTGCCGCGAGCGCCGGGTCGACACCTTGTGGACCGACGTCGCCCCGCTCCGCCATGCCGCCGCGAGCGAGCGCACCGGGTTCCCGACCCAGAAGCCGCGGGCGCTCCTCGAGCGGATCATCGCGTGCGCCACCTCGCCGGGCGCGCTGGTCGTCGACGGGTTCGCCGGCAGCGGCACCACGGGCGAGGCCGCGCACGCGCTCGGGCGCCGCGCGATCCTCGGGGATCGCGCGGCGCCAGCCGTGGCGCTCTGCCGCGCGCGGCTGCTCCGCGCCGGGGCGGGGCTCGTCGTCGAGCGCGTCGGCCGCGAGGCCCCTCGGGGGGCTCCGGCCCGCGCCGCGGCGGCGCCGGTCGAGGGCGGGCGCGAGGTCGTCCTCCACGCGCCGAAAGAGCCGCTCGCGTGGGCGGTGGGGCGAGAGGTCGGCGGCGTGCTCGAGACCGCCTTCCACGCCGAGCGCGGCGTCGGCAAGAGCCCCGCGAAGGTCGCGACCACCTGCACCCTCCCGGGCGAGGGGCCGCTCGTCGCGCGGGTGTGGGGCGACGACGGCGCGGTGTCCGACGTCCGGCTCGGCGGCTCGGCGCGGGAGGCGCGCCGCTCGCAGCTCGCCTTGCCGCTCGGGGCGTCGCGGTGATCCTCCGCGATCCGGTCCACGGGCTCGTCTCGTTCGAGTCGGACGAGGAGCGCATCGTCCCGCTCCTGATGGACACCCCCGAGGTGCAGCGGCTGCGCTCGATCCGGCAGCTCGGCGTGGCGTCCTACGCCTTCCCCGGCGCCGAGCACACCCGCTTCGCGCACGCGGTCGGCGCGGCGTTCGTGATGAAGCAGCTCGTCGCTCGCCTCCGCGCCATCCACGACACCTTGCCCTTCTGGCAGCAGCTCACCACCGATCGCGCGCGCGACGCGCTGGCGGCGGCGCTCCTGCACGACGTCGGCCACGGCCCGCTCTCGCACCTCTTCGAGGACGTCTTGCCCGGCACCGCCCACCACGAGGAGTGGACGAGCCGCGTGATCCTCGACCCGTCGACCGGCGTCCATCGCACCCTCTCCGCGCACGATCCGGCGATGCCCGAGCGCGTCGCCGCGCTCGTCCACGGCGAGCACCCGCTCGCGTACCTCGCCAAGGCGGTGAGCGGCACCTTCGACGTCGACCGCTGCGACTACCTCCTCCGCGACGCCCACGCGACGGGCGTCCGCTACGGCCTCTTCGATCTCGAGTGGCTCCTGCGCAGCCTGCGCTTCGCCCCCGCCGCCGAGGGCCGCGCCCCGGGTCTCGCCATCGACGGCGCGAAGGGGCTGCCCGCGATCGAGGCGTTCCTCTTGGCGCGCCTCTTCATGTTCCAGCAGGTGTACCTGCACAAGGCCACGCGCGCCGCCGAGTGGATGATCCGGAAGGTCCTCCACCGCGCGGTGGAGCTCATCGGGGCCGGGGCTCGCCTCGACGGGACGCCGCGCGCCCTCGAGCACGCGGCGCACGGCGCGCCGCCGTCGCTCGAGGACTACCTCGCGCTCGACGATCACGCGCTCGCGATGACGCTCCGCGCGTGGGAGTCGGCCAAAGACGCGCCGCTCGCCGATCTGTGCCGCCGGGTGCGGGTGCGGGAGCTCTTCAAGACGCTCGAGCTCTTCGGCGAGCAGGCGCTGCCCGACGGTCGCGCCGCCGCCCTCGAGGTCGCGCGGGGCATCGCCCAGGGCCGGGGCCTCGATCCCGACGCCTACGTGGGGCTCGACGTCGCCGAGGACACGCCGTTCGGCGCCGAGTCGGAGCCTCTCCTCGTCGTCTTCGCCAAGGGGCCGGCGCGGCCGCTCTCCGACGTGTCGTTCTTGCTCGCGCGCCTCGCGGGCCAGCGGCTCACGCGGGTGCGCCTCGTCTTCGCCCACGAGCTCCGGGACGAGATCACGTCGGCGGTCGCGGGGTCGTGAGCGGGGGCGCGAAAGATCCGGCCGCGCGCCGGTCGCGAACGGCGGTCGCGCTCGCCGCCTCCGTGGCGATCGCGGCGGCGGCCTCGGCCGCGCCGGCGAGGGCCGACGATCGCATCCGCGTCGACGACACGTACGGGCGGATCGAGGGCGATCTGTCGCTGCTCGGCGGCCTCGGGGCCACGTTCGGGCCTCGCGCGCCGCGCGCGAGCGCCGAGATCCGCGCGCGGTACCTCGGCGCGGCCGGCCTGTTCGCCTCCTACGAGGACGCGCTCGGCCTCGCGGTGACGACGCCGCGGCGCCTCTTCGCGCTCGGCCTCGAGGGCCGCCCGGCGTTCCTGGGCCGGTGGCTCCTCGGCAAGGAGACGGGCGTCGCGTTCCTCGATCTCGTCGTGGACTCGGTCGGCGTCGACCTCGGCGTCGTCTTCGCCCAGCCGAGCGACAAGCCGCTCTCGCCGCGCCCGGGCTTCGAGTCGGGGCTCGGCCTCGAGATCCCGCTCTTCGGGCGCGCGAGCGGCCTCTTCTTGACCACCCGCGGCGGGGTGCGGTGGTCGCACCTCGGGCTCGCGGGCTCGACCCCCGGCGGGGCCGACGACCGCGCGCTCTACGGGCAGGTCGGCCTCGCGTGGCAGGAGGTCTTCATGGCCCACCTCGTCGACCTCGGCGACCGCCGCGATCCCTGACCCGAGTCGGCTCAGCGCTCGACCCGGGTGAGCGCGCCCTCGACCATCTTGCGGACCTCCCCGTCGTCGAAGGCGATCTCGGCGAACTTCTTGGCGAACGTCGGCGCGACCGCGACCGTGCCCTCGCCGTAGCGCGCGTGGCGCACGCGGTCGCCCACCGTGAGCGGCCGCGCCGGCGGCGGGGGCGCGGCGTCGGGCGGCGGCGCCGACGTCGCTCGAAGCCGCGCGTCGATCCGGTCGGCCATCATCCGCAGCGCGCCACCGACGCGCCCGCCGCCGAGGAGCTTCTCGTGCTCTTCGGCGCGGGCGCGGATCCAGTCGGAGGCGCGCGCGGGGAGGGTGGGAGCGACCTTGGCCGCGAGCTCGTCGATCGCGTGCAGGGCCCCGGCGCGCCCGAGGATGATGGCGAGCTCCACCGCCACGTCCGCCGCGTAGTCGGTGCCCTCCTCTCCGAGCTCGAGCCCGAGGTCGAGGGCTCGCCGGAGGCAGCGCTCGGTCTCGGCGACCGACGCCCGGATCGACCACTCGCGCTCGTCGCGGGGGATGGCCATCAGGCCGAGGTCGTGCCATCGCCGCGCGCGCTCCCACCGGCTGTCGTTCGGCGACCCCTCGAGCATCGCGATGAGCGCCGCCGAGGCCTCGCGCCAGGCCGGCTCGCGGCCCGGGATCGACCGCAGGGCGTCGACCTTGACGCGGAGGGCCCGGAGCTTCAGGCGGGCGCTCTTGTCCCCCTCGTCGGCCAGGTTCACGGCCCGCGTGGCCTTGCGGAGCGCGGTCTCGCGGAGCTCGAGGGTGGGCTTGGCAGTGGCGATTCGCTCGGCGGCCTGGAGCAGGAGCTCTGCGTGCAGACTGCAAACATCCGCGAGCCGCGCGTCGTCGCCCTCGGCGGCGAGCCGCCGCTCGAGCGCGGTGAGCGCCTCCGACGCGGCCTCGATCGCGCTCGAGCGGGCGACGGCGAGCGCGCGCTCGATCTCGGCCTCGACGTCGCTCTCCACGACCCCGAGCGTAGTTCGAGCGGCCGCGGGCGCGTACGAGAATCGCACGTCGCGCCTCGCGTCCGCCCGGATGTGCGATGCTCGCGGTCGTGACGCTCGCCGCCGACCTCGCCTGCGCCTTCTCCGAGGCTCTCGCCGCGATCGACCTCGAGGCCCTCACCGCGGCGGCGCTCGCTCGCGCCCGCTTCTCGCCCGGGGCGCTCCTCGCCGCGGGGAAGGCGGCTCCGGCGATGGCGCGCGGCGCGGCGCGGTCGCTCGGCGGGGTGCCGGCGCGGACGCTCATCGTGGTCCCGAGGGGGCTCGCCGCCGACGTCCCCGGCGCCCGGGTCGTGCGCGCCGCGCACCCCGTCCCCGACGCCGCGAGCGTCCGCGCCGGAGAGCTCGCCCTCGCGCTCGCCTCCCGCAAGGAGCCGCTCCTCGTGCTCCTGTCGGGCGGGGCGTCGGCGCTCCTCACCGTCCCGTTCGAGTCGCTGGCGCGCGAGCGCGCGGTGACGCGCGCACTGCTCGCCTCCGGCGCTTCGATCGAGGAGATCAACGTCGTGCGCCGGCACGCCTCGGGCACCAAGGGGGGGCGCCTCGCGGTCGCGGCCCATCCGGCCCCCGTGCTCACGCTGGTGGTGAGCGACGTCGTCCGCGGCCACGTGTGGGACGTCGCCAGCGGGCCCACCGCGCCGGATCCCACCTCGGTGCGCGACGCGCGCGCGGCGCTGCGCCGCCACGCGCCGAAGCTCGTCGATCTCCGGCTCCGCGAGACCCCGAAGCCCGGCGATCGGCGCCTCCGCCACAGCCGCGTGCGCGTCGTCGCGTCGCCGCGCGACGTGGCGTCCCTCGTGGGTCGCGCGCTCCTTGGCCGAGGCTTCGCCGTGCGCGTCGGCGCGCCCGCCGTCGGCGACGTGGCGGCGCTCGCGAAGAGGTACCTGCGCGAGGCGCGTCGCCTCGCGCCGGGGGAGGTGATCGTGCGGAGCGCCGAGCCCACCGTGGTCGTGACCGGCTCGGCAGGACGCGGCGGCCGCTCGACGCACCTCGCCGCGCTCGTCGGGCCTCACCTCCCGCCCGGGGTGGCGCTCCTCGCGGGCGCGACCGACGGCGTCGACGGCGCGAGCGGCACCGGCGGAGCGGTCGCGTCGCGAGGCGCCTTCCGCCGCGCGAGCGAGCGCGCGGTCCTCGCCGCGCTCGGCCGCTTCGACACCGGCGCGCTGTGCGAGGGCCTCGGCGTCGCCCTTGCGGGAGGGCCGACCGGCCACAACTTCGCCGACGTGCACGTCCTCGCGCGGGGCCGCTGAGTCGGCGCGGACTATTCTAGTAGGGATGGTCGGTCGCCGCGCGCACGATCGGCAGCTCCGTCGGCGCGCTCAGGCGGCCGGCGGCGTCGACCGCGCGCACCCCGAGGCGCCAGGTACCCCTCCGGTGGGGGAGCCGGTGGGAGACCGCCAGCGCGGGCCTCGGATCGTTCTCGGACGGGCGGGCCCAGCGGACGAGGTGCGCCGGCGGATCCTCGTAGCGGATGCGCCCCGCCTCGTCCGACAGCCACACGCCGTAGAGGAGCTCGGTCGCGCCGACGGCGGGCTCGCCGCGGGCGCCGATCCAGACCGGGCAGCTCCCGAGCGGCACGTGCTCGCCGGCCTCCGTGAGCTTCGGCGCCGAAGGAGGCTCCCGCGTCGCCGCCTCGCCGCTGCGAAAGACCGAGAGGAGGAGCGGCGCGGCGGCCTTCCCGTCGCGCGGCTTCGGGAACGCCCACACCTCGTAGCGCGCCTTGGCGCGCAGCGGCTCGCGGGGCACGAGCTCGAA
>JAEUKG010000147.1 GCA_016794325.1 Myxococcales bacterium
GTCAGGCGTGCGAGCTCGGGAAGACGCGAACGAACACCGTGTTCTCGCGGGGCAACCCCGCGGCGAAGCTGTGCTTCGTCGGCGAGGCCCCCGGCGCCGACGAGGACGAGCAGGGCGTTCCGTTCGTCGGGCGCGCGGGCCAGCTCCTCGACAAGATGATCGGCGCGATGGGGCTCGACCCCGAGACCGACGTCTACGTGTGCAACATCATCAAGTGCCGGCCGCCCGGCAACCGTCGCCCCACCCCCGAGGAGTCGGCGGCGTGCATCCCCTACCTCCACGAGCAGCTCGCGATCGTGGAGCCGCGCGTGATCGTCGCCCTCGGGAACACCGCCGTGCAGACCCTCCTCGCCACCAGCGTCGGGATCACCAAGCTCCGCGGGCAGTGGAAGCTCTACAAAGGCACCACCCCCGTGATGCCCACCTCCCACCCGTCCTACCTCCTGCGCCCGAGCGGGCAGCTCCTCCAAGCGAAGCGCGAGGCGTGGGAGGACCTGCAGGAGGTCATGCGCGAGCTCGGGCTCAAGGTGAAGCCGAAGGCGGGCTCACCCCCCAAGAACGACTGAGCGTCGGCGGGCCGCTCGCCTCCGCGCCCGCGCCCGACCAGGCTCCTCGCGCGCGCCGACCTGCGAATCCAGCGTGGATCGATGCATCCCCGCCGCGTGAGCGTCGATCATCGCGTCGTGCGGACGGCCATCTCCTGGTTCGCGCGCACCGCGGCCGCGATCGCCGTCGTCGCGAGGCGCTGGTAGGCGTCGATGCGGGTGTAGACGTGGTTGCCCCGCGCGGTGCAGGAGCCGCCGCGAGAGACGACGCCGACGATCTCGCCCGTGCGCGCGTCGAGGGCGGGGCCGCCGGAGTCGCCGCGGCAGGTCGCGTGGTCGACCTCGAACTCGCGGGGGCCGAGCACGGCGCCGGTGTCGGAGTTCGACGCCGGCCCGATCGACAGGACGGTGCCCATCGGGCGCGCGACCTTGTGGCCGACCGCGTTCTCGCGACCGCCGCCGAAACCCACCGGGACCACCACGTCGCCGCTCTCGACCGGAGCCTGGAGCCGCATCGGGATGATGCTTGCATTGTACACGGGACGATCGAGCACCAGGAACGCCACGTCGGCGTCGCAGAGCACCGAGCCCGCGGGGTGGAGCGTCTGCACCGCGTGGGCGCTCGGGGCGTCGACCTCGGGCCGCACGTGCTCGCCGGTGTAGATGGTGATCATCTGGGGATCGGCGTCCTCCGCGAGGTGCGCGCCGTTGTGCGAGTTGCCCTTGGCGTCGCACGAGGGGGTGGCCGTCACCGCCCGCGACACGCAGTGGCGAGCGGTGAGGACGAGGTTCGGCGCCACCAGCGCGCCGCTGCAGAGCGTCACGTGCGACGGGTTGTCGTCGAGGGCGGTCGCGACCGCGACGACGCCGCTCGAGGCTCCCTCGAGCATCTTCATGGTCTGCGCCACGTGCACCTCGGGGCGCCGGACGCAGCCGCCGCCGAGCAGGGCGAGCGAGGAGACGAGCGCCAGCGCCAGGAGGACCGGCGGTGACGTGGGGGATGACGAGGTGCCCAGTTTCGGGAAAAGCATCAGGGACGGATCTCGGCTCAGGTATCATTCTGACAGAGCGCTCGTAGAACGCACGCCCGATCACGCACGATGTCTCCTACGGCCCGCGCGCACCGCGTCGTAAGGGGCGCGCTGCCCGGGGCTCACGCCACCGCCAAGCGCGGCTCGCGGCTCGCGGCTCGCGTCTCGCGGCTCG
>JAEUKG010000163.1 GCA_016794325.1 Myxococcales bacterium
CGCTACGCCGTCGTGCGCCTGCTGGGGACGGGCGCCACGGGCGCGGTCTATCGCGCTCGGGACCAGAAGCTCCACCGCGACGTCGCCGTCAAGGTCCTCCACGACACCGCGACCGACGACGAGACCGCGGCGCGCTTCCGACGGGAGGCGCAGTCGCTCGCGCGGCTCGAGCACCCGAACGTCGTCCGGGTGCTCGACTTCCGAGTCCGCCCGGCGCTCCTCGTGATGGAGCTCGTGGACGGCCGGTCGCTCCGCGCCGTCCTCGACGGCGGCCGGCCGAGCGTCGACGACGCGAAGCGCTGGGCCGCCGCGATCTTCCGCGGCCTCGCCGCCGCTCACGCGGAGGGGATCGTCCACCGCGACGTGAAGCCCGCGAACGTCCTCGTGACCGCGAGCGGGGGCGTGAAGATCGTCGACTTCGGGCTCGCGCGCCTCCTCGAGGCGACCGCGCTCACCGAGACCGGCGCCGTGCTCGGGACCCCCGCGTACCTGCCGCCGGAGGCGCTCCGCGGAGCGCCGCTCGACGAGCGGGCGGACGTCTACTCGGCGGGGTGCGTCCTCTACGAGATGCTCACGGGCTCCCGGCCCTTCTCCGGCCTCTCGGGCGCCGATCTCTACCTCGCGATCCGCGACGCGCCCGTCGCCCCGGTCGCCCAGCTCGCGCCCGACTGCCCGCCGGCCCTCGCCGAGATCGCCGAGCGTTGCCTCGCGAAGGACCCGGCGTCACGCTATCCCGATGCGCTCTCTGCGGCGCGCGACCTCGACGGGGGCGCGCCCACCGAGGCGCCCCGCGAGCAGGCGCGAGGCGGCGCGGCGGGCCCGCGGCGCGCGCGCCTCGCGCTGGGGATCGGGCTCGGGCTGGCGGTGGTGGGGGCGCCGATCCTCTCGGGCGTCGTCGCCCACCTCGTCACGCCGCGGCGCCCGCCGCCGGCCCCCCTCACCGCGACCGCGCCGATCGACGACGCGGCGGACGCGGCGGAGACGCCGACCGACCCCCTCCCCTCGGCTGCACCTCCGCCTCCCTCCGGCTCGGCGACGGCGATCGACGCGACGGCGCCTGGCCCCCGGGGGCCCGCGCGCGCGCCCCGATGTGCGTGCATGATCCAGCTCTCGGGCGCGATGCGCCTGGAGGTGTGCCTGAAGAAGCGCCCCCCCCGGTGCGAGTGCTACTGGGACAGCCGCGATCTCTGCCCCCGACCCGCCGTCCACTGCCCGGAGCGCCTCTCCGTCGGCGGCCCCGACCGCGCCACGGGCCAGCCGTGTACGGGCTACACGTACCTCGAAGGCGCCGACGGCGGCGTGACGTTCACGCAGCAGACCGGCTCGCTCTGGTGCTCCTACTGCAAGTACCCCTCGGGAGACTACGCGCCGGGGGTCCACGGCGAGCGGTGCAAGGGCTTCAACTCGGCCGGCGAGCCCACGACCGGCCGGTGGGAGTGCTTCTGACCGGTTCCGCCGGATGGAGCGCGCCGCAGGCGACCCCAGCACCTTCCGTTCGGACCCGATCGGCACGAGCACGGGCACGGGCGAGGTTCAGGGGCACACCCTAGCCGACGGCGCGGGCGACGTCCTAAGGTGGGGGTGTGCTCGGCGCGGGAACCCTCCTCGGCCAACGCTACCGCGTGAGCCGGCTGCTCGGCGCAGGCACCTACGGCGCGGTCTATCTCGCCGAGGATAGTCGCCTCCACCGGTCGGTCGCGCTCAAGGTCGTCCACGACGCCGCGGCCGACTCCGAATCGCGCGAACGGCTCCGACGCGAGGCGGTCGCCCTCGCGCGGGTGGCGCACCCGAACGTCGTGCGCGTCCTCGACTGGTGCACCGAGCCCGGCGAGCCGGCCGCGCTGGTGATGGAGCTCGCCCCGGGGGAGACGCTCAAGACCCGCCTCGCCGCCGGCGCGATGCCGCTCGAGCAGGTGGCGGCGCTGGGCGCGCAGATCTTCGGCGCGCTCGCGGCCATCCACGAAGCGGGGATCCTCCACCGCGACCTCAAGCCCGGGAACGTGATGATCGAGCCCGACCGCGGCGCCGGCGTCCACGCTCGCATCGTGGACTTCGGGCTCGCGAAGCTCCACGAGGCCACGGTCCTCACCGAGACCGGCGCGGTCCTCGGGACGCCGGTGTACATGCCGCCGGAGGCGATGCAGGGCGCGACCCCGAGCGAGGCCGGTGACCTCTACGCCGCGGGGTGCGTCCTCTACGAGGCCCTCGGCGGGCGCCGCGCGTTCCACGGCCTGTCGGGCGCGGAGCTCTACCTCGCGATCCGCGAGGGGAGGGTCACGCCGCTCGCCGAGCTTCGACCCGACGCCCCTCCCGAGCTCGTCGCCGTGATCGAGCGCGCGATGGCCACGCGGCCCGAAGATCGCTTCCCCTCCGCGACGGTCGCGCGCGCCGCGCTCGGGGGTCACGCCGCCGTCGTCGTCGCGCCGCCGCCCCCGGAGGCGCCCGCGACGCCGGCGACGGGGCCGAGCGCGAGCTCGCGGCGGCGGTGGATCCCCGTCGCGATCGCGGCCGCCTCCTTGCCGCTCCTCACCGCCCTCGTGACGTTCGTCGCGATCCCGCGCGGGCCTCGAGCCCGCCCGGCTCCCTCGAGCGCGGTGACCCTACCGCCGGCGCCGTCGGCGACGGAGGAGCGCCCCGAGCTCGCCGAGCCCTCCGACGCCGCGCCGACGGCGGACGCCCCGCCCGCGAGCGTCTCCGCGCCGCAGCCCCTGCGCTCGGGCGCGGCGCAGGGTCGCGCTCCGACGTGCCGCTGCTGGTACGAGAACCAAGGCCGGCTCTACAAGCCGCTCTGCCTGAAGCCGCAGGCGCCGACCTGCACCTGCGAAGGCTCCGAGGGCGCGATGTGCGCGGTCGAGTGGACGGGCCCGACGGGGCGCATGCCGAGCTGCGCGAGGTCGACGCAGCGGGTGTTCGCGCAGGAGCCCGCCAGCTCGGTGGCCTGCGAGGGTTTCGCCTACCGGTGGGGGAAGAGCCGAGACGTCGAGAGCATCCGCGTGACCGGGACGTGGAGATGCAGCTTCTGCGAGGACACCACCCGCGAGGTCGCCGTCGCCACGCACGGCGCCGCATGTGTAGGATACACCAATCTCGGCATCACGTACCCGACCAACGGCCGCTGGGTGTGCAAGTGACCGGCGCCCGGCTCAGCGCATGAACGCGGCCGCGGCCGCGGCGAGGGCGATGACCACGGCCACCCCGATCGCGATCGCGCGCACCGGCAGCTTGGCCTCCGCCTTCGTCGGCGCCCCCGCGAGGCGCCGCGCCTTCTCCGAGGCCTTCGGCGGCGCCGCCTTGGGCTCGTCCTCGTCCTCCTCGCGCGTCGCGGACGCGGCGAGCTCGACGTCTTCGTCGATCGCCTCGGCGACGCGGGGCCGCGCCTCGGGGGCCGGCCGCTCGTGCGCGCGTTTGGCGGGCTGCTTCGTCTTCTGCTTGCGCGCCGTGGCTTCGGTCTTCGCCTTGCGGCGCGCGGCGCGCTCGTCGGCCTTGCGCCGCTTCGCCGCCTGACGCTCCGCCCGCGACTTCTTCTTCTTCGCGGGGCGCTCGCGCCGGGCGGTGGGCGACGGCGCGGCGCCGTCTGCCTCCGCGGTCGCGTCGTCGTCGTCGTCGTCGTCGTCGTCGTCGTCGTCGTCGTCGTCGGCCCAACCGCCGTCGAGGTCCGCGAGATCGGGAGAAGACT
>JAEUKG010000217.1 GCA_016794325.1 Myxococcales bacterium
GATCCGCGCGAATCGTGGTGCAAAGCGCTTGGTCCGGCGTCTGCATTCCCTCCGCGCTGGAGGTGACGAACATGGTCAATCGTGGGACGAAGCGGGGCCTCGTGGCGGCGGCGATGGTGGGTGCGGCGGGGCTGGTGGTCGCCTGCAGCGGCGCCCAGGTGGAGGAGAAGACGTCGAACGACAAGGCGGGCTGGACGGTCGATCTCGACTGGCACCCTCACGACGACGACGCCCCGCCCGCGGGCGACCCCTACGCCGGCGGCGGCGCGCCGGCGAACTGCTGGTCGATCGGGGCCAACGCCGTGAACATGACCAAGAGCCAGGCGTCGTCGGCGCTCGACATGATGCTGGCCAACCAGTGCCGCTATCCCAACACGTATTCCGGGGTGGTGAAGCAGTTCTACTGTCCCGATCCGGATCCGTCGGTACCCTCCTGCACCACGCGCGCCGACGCGCGGTGCTGCGCGCCACCGAGCGGCGGCGGCGGCTCCAACTCCAGCACCGGCGGCAGCGGCACTCCTCCCAGCTGCTACTCCGACTTCGACTGCGTGCAGCAGTACGGGTCCACCGCGAGCTGCGTCCTCGGCATCTGCCTCTGGGGTACCTGAGGCGATGCGACGCGGGGTCACGCTCGCGCTCCTCGCCGCGGCGGCCGTCGGCTGCGGCGCGCGCTCGGCTCCGCCGCCCGCCGTCGTCGCCAGCAGCGACGCGGCGCACCGTCGAGGGATCGCCGCGTACGAGATCCGTCACGCCGACGCCCACGAGGTCGACGTCGCGCTGCGCGGCGCGACACCCGGCCAGCTCCACTCTCTCGCGCGCGCCGGCGTGACCGTCCAGGAGCTCGAGACGCCGGGCGGGAGCGTGACCGTGACGAGCTCGCTCGAGCGCGTGGAGGCTCGGATCTCCACCGCCCGCGGGGTGGAGCGGTGGACGCTCGGCGAGAAGCGCGGCGCCGACTGGATCGTCCCGGCGGCGCGCCCGCCGTCGTCGACGCTCGGCCTCGTGGCGACCGTCTTCGCGGTAGACGTGGACATGGCCGTCCAGGGCAGCTGCGTCGTCGAAGGTGGACGCGCGCACGTGGCCTGCACCCTCGAGTGCACCCGCGCCGCCACCTGCGCCGACCAGGACCCGAGCCCGCGCTGCGCGCAGGCGATGGCGGGGTGCGGCGCTTGCATGGATCAGGGGCGATGACGCCTTCGCGCCGCCGACGCCTCGGTCTCCTCGCCGTCCTCCTCGCGATCGCGGTCGTGTACGCGCTCCGGCTCGGCGAGGCCGGCTGGGGGAGCGGCCCCTTCCCCACCTACCTATACGACGAGGGATACACCGCGTTCCACGCCGGGCGCATGCTCGCCCGGGACCCCGCGATCCACACGCCGAACGCGCGCCGGTTCGAGTACCTCGAGCGGGGTCGCGACGACCTCTCGCCCACGTCGCGCGCCGAGTGGAGCCACCCGCCGGGCGCGCCCCTCGCGGTCGCGGCGACCGTCGCCGCCTTCGGCTTCGACGCGGTGGGCGCGCGCCTCGCGCCCCTCCTCGCCGCGCTCGCCACCCTCGCCGCCGTGGGCTCCCTCGCGCGGCCTCGCGCGGCGCCCTTCGCGTGCGTCCTCCTCGCCGCCGACGGGGTCTTCTTCGTCTTCGCGCGCGCGGCGCTCCCGTACATGTTCGTGACCGCCGCCGTCGCCGTCGGCTCCGCGTGCCTCGTGCGCGCGCTGGTGCGGCGCGGACGGGCGAGGGCGGCGTGGCTCGTGGGCGCGGGGGTCGCGCTCGGCTTCGGGGTCGCGGTGCGGTGGACGGCGCTCCCCGTCGCCCTCGCGGTGCTCCTCGCGGTGGCGGTGAGCCGGGCGGGCCGGCGGCGCCGCGTCGGACTATCCCTCTTGGGTGTGCTCGGCGTCGCGGGCGTGACCTACGCCCTCACCTTCGTCCCGCTCCTCGTCGCGGGCGCGACCCCGTCGGAGCTCGTGGCGCTCCACCGCGAGATGCTCTGGTTCCACCGCCACCTGCCCGCGTCTTCGGGCCAGAGCACCGCCTGGTACACCTGGGCCACGTCGCTTCGGTCCACCCTGTTTCGCGCCGTCCCGCGCGGCGACACCGCCGCCATCGTCGTCGCCGCCAAGAACCCGCTCGTCTGGCTCGCGATCCTGCCGTCGCTCGCGCTCGCCGCGTGGAGGGCCCGACGCGGCTCGGTCCGCGAGCTGTTGGCGATCGCCGTCGTCGTCTCCGTGTACGGGCCCTGGGTGATCCTCCAGCGCTTCTCGCTGTCGTACTACCTGCTGCCGCTCCTCCCGTTCGTCGCCCTCACCGTGACGAGCGCGCTCGCGCGGCGCCGGTGGATCCTGCAAGGCTACGTCGCCGCCGCGATCGCGGCGTTCGCCCTCCTCTACCCCGCGCTCTCGAACCTCCCGGTCTCGAGGGCGACGGAGGCGACCTACCTGGCCGTCCTCGTCCGCCGATGACGCCTCGAAGTTCACGACTCGACCGCGCGCGCTCGCGTGGCGGCGCGCGCGCGTCAGCTCCGACGTTTGCGCGATCCGTCACGCGGCGGCGCGGAAGACGTGCCGATCGAGCAGGTCCACCAGCGCGCCCCGCTCGGGCCGCGACGGCATTCCGAGCGCCGCGAGCGCCGGCGTGTCGAGCTCGTCCATCGCGAGCTCGGCCACCGTGTCGCGCATCGCCTCCTCGACGCTCGCTCGCGCCGCGCCGTCGAGGCGCGTCGAGAGCCAGGCGTGGAGGTCCCACGCGAGCTGGGCGTGCGACGCTTCGTCCGCGGCGATCGCCTCGGCGACGGCGCGGACCTCGGGATCGAGCGCGCGCGTCGCGCGGAGCCGCGCGAGGGCGGCGCCCCAGGTCTCGCGGATGCACCCCTCGACCGCGTTCTCGCGGGCGATCGCCTCGACGGACCGGGGCGCCTGCGACGGCGGGGCCCCCGGCATCGAAGGCTCGACCCCGAACCGGCGCGCGAGCCCGCGCGTGAGCTCGACGTGACGCTCCTCCTCGCGGCGCGCGAGGTCGATCCGCGCGAGCAGCGCGTCGGGAGCGCCGTGCGCCGACAGCTCCTCGTGGAGGCGGGCGAAGGCGAAGACGCTCGTCGCCTCGAGCCACGCGCACGACGCGAAGTAGGCGCCGAGCGAGTCGGCGCGCCCCTCGACCGGCTCGACCCCCTCGGTCCGTCGCCCTTCGCAGAACGTCGAGCACACGATCGCGACCTTCCCGGACGGGACCGTCGGGCAGGTCGCCGCGGGCGCGCCGGCGTCCGCCGACGCGTCGCCACCGCCGGGCGCTCCCGCGTCGGGGTTGGCCGCCCGGAACGCCGACGCGTACTGCTCGTCGACGAGGCACGCCGATCGGTCCTGGCAGGAGGCGGGGCACGCGATCGACCTCGTCGAGTAGCCCGCGTTCCCCTTCGCCATGAGCGCGCACGCCTCGGTCGGGCTGACGTCGACGTTGCGATCGGGGGGCAGGCCGTCGCAAGAGCTCGTGCCGACCGGGAGGCACGCGCCCGCTCCGGTGACACCGACCAAGCCCACGACCATCGCGATGGCGGCTCCGACGTTTCGCATGGCGCACGCGGTAGCAACGACCGTGCCCCCCACGGAGAGCGCCGGTTCCGCGGCTCGGGGGCAGCGCGCGCCATGACAGCGCGGTCGCGAGCGGTCGCGCCTGCGCGCTCACGGTGCGTGCTCCCCCGTGTCTCCTCCAGCGCTACGCGCGCGCGGACGGCGACCGCCGGACGCGTCTCCTCCCAGGAGACGCGGCCCGCGCAAGTCATTGAAATGGTTGAAAGATCGGGATGGCACATCGCCTGCAAACCGTCACCTCGTGCACCGAACGGCTCGGTGTCCACGAAGGAGCAACGCGATGAAGGGACGAGGGATTGCGGGACTGGTGGTGGCCTGGTCGGTGGCGCTGGCCGCGGGCTGCAGCGCGGAGTCGACTCCGACCGAGCCGGCGCCGCGCACGACGGACACCCTCCACACGGCGACGTCCTACTACGGCGGCGGGTGCGTGCTCTACGAGGGGGCTGACGGCTATCAGGAGTTCTACTGTGTCACTCCGGATACGTGCGACGAGCTGGGCCGGGACTCGTGCCAGTGGGAGTCCATCGCCACGGCCCACCAGCGAGGACCCGGCCAAGAGTAGGGAATTGCTGACGAAATTCAGCCCATGCACAACCCGCCCCACCGCTCGCCGAGGACACCTATCCTCGAGTCGTGACGGTGGAAGGCACGGAGACCGAGCGCCAGGACATGCCCGTCG
>JAEUKG010000229.1 GCA_016794325.1 Myxococcales bacterium
AGCTGCAAGACCGCCACCGCGCGGGTCACCGGCGAACTGTCGAGGACCGTGAACGCGCCGACGACGCCCACGACAGGAACGTGGCTCCACCACCCCGCACGATGGAGGTCCGCGCCTGCGGCAAAGAGGGCCTCGACGTCCCTGTCTTCGAGGTCGACCCCGTAGAAGGAGCGCTGCTCCTCGAACGGAGTCTCCTCCTCGTGCGCCCCGTCCTCACCGGGAGGCGCCGAGAGTGCGGCGAACTCGGGCGTCGGCGCCTCGACGATCTCGATCTCCGAGACAGCCGCGCGAAGCACGACCGCCAGCTCCGCGGAGCTGACCCGCACACGGAGAGGCAAGACCTCACCTCTCTGCCGGCGCCGGTCGAGGGCATCTCGAAGCCACTTGCCGGCCCACCGGAGCCCAAACTCGTCGCTCACGGCGTAGGTCGCGACGCGCTCGCCACGCCCGTCGAAATAGTCGAGCGCCTGATACCCCTTCAAGCCGTACGGGACGAGCACGCCCACCCACTCGTCGCTGTCACTCATGCGCCCGAACCTCCTCGACGAACGCAGCTGGAAACGATTGCCGACCGGGGCCGAGCCGAGTCGACCGGCCGCGCGCGGCGGGCCGCTACCGACCGCTCCGCGACCGAAGTCCGGACGCCTGGACTTCGCCGTCCGGGCGTCTGGACCTCGGTCATCCCGGTCGACTCAGCGGGCACCGCGCTCCAGGCTCCGGACGATGAGGTCGAGGGCCTCGAGCGGCACGACGATCTCGGCGTACCAGCGCCCTCGCTTGTTCGTCGGCGCCACGTTTGGCCGGTCTACGCCGGCCTTGCGGAGGGCGCGCTCGGCCTGCGCCGTCGCTCGGCGAGCGGCGGTGGCTTCAGGATCGGGCGGCTCGTGCCGAGCCCGCACGGCCCGCGTCGCCTTCTCGATCTCCCGGACGGACATGTTGCGCCCCTGCTTCGCCGGCTTGCCCCTCGTGGTGCGAACCACCTTGCCCGCGAGCTCCGCGGCCGTGTCCGCCTCGGGCGTGGCCTTGGCGAGCTGCGCGAGCGCGCTCGCCTTCTCGACGCCGAGCTCGCTCGCCTTGCGCTTCGGCAGCGCGCGCACCACCGAGAGGAGCTTGTAGGCCTGCGTGCGACCCATCACCTTTCGCTCGGCGAGCATCTCGTCGAAGCTCGCGTGCCCGAGCGCGAGGTACAGGCGCTCCTTCATGATCACGTCGAGCGCGGCGCCGATGGCGTAGAAGTCCGACGTGATCCGCGCCTTGCGCGCGGCGATGTCGGCGAGGAGCCGCTCCGCTTTGCGACGCTCCGCCGCCCTCGTCAGCCGCCCCGCCGCCACGAGCCCCGCCGCCTTGTTCATCGTGCTCCTCCCTTTCATGGCGCCCGAGTGTACCCCAACTCGGACCAGGCCTCGGCGCGCCAGGCCCTCAGCTCGGAGGCTGACCGGTGGAGTACACCCGCGGCAGCGCGGGTCCCGCGGGGCTGGTGAAGGGTGCCCGCACACGCGCCTCGACGGGGCCGTCACCGAGATCCAGCATGAAGGCGCGCTCGACCGCCGGCCCTCCCGCCCAGGCGCGCCACAAGGCGTCGAGCTCCGGCATGAGCGCCGCGACGACGCGCGCGGTCGCCTGCATGAGGCGCGACTCCCGCCGCGTCTCCGGCGCGGCCGCGTGGTCTTCGCACACGACCGCGAGCCACGGGACGGCATCAAGCCTAGCGACCTCCCACCCATACTTCTCGAGCTCACCCATCGCGCGCACGGAGAGCTCCTCGGCTCGACAGTAGCTCGCGTGGACGTGGCGAGGCATCGGCACGGAGTGGTCACCGCGAGACATCGCGCGCAGCGCACCGAGGTAGCGCTCGAAATCCTCCGCGTCGTCGAAGACGAAGAGCACCGGCGGGCCGATCTGGAGGATGCAGACCGCCTGCTCCCAAACGGCCAGCGAGTCGATCGAGAGCGAGAAGAGCGGACCGGAGAGCGGAAGCTCCGCCCACACGCGCGCCCGCTGCAGCGCGGCCATCGCCGAGAAGAACGCCGCCACGTCCCGCTCCCGGACGTCGACCGCGAAGTAGGAGCGCTCCTCGCTGGAGTCGTCCGCATCGGGCAGATCCCGGGCGCTGTGCGGCTCGGGCGGCTGCGTCGCGTCGTCGAGCACCACTTCGATCTCGGTGAGCTTCGCGCGCAGGACCTGGGCGAGCTCGGCGTCGTTCACTCGCAGGCGTGTGGGTCGAGGCGCGCCGCGCCGCTCGGCGGTCGCCATCGCGGTGCGGATCCAGTCGTGCGCGAAGTGGAAGCGCCACTTCGGCCCCACGAAGCCCACGAAGCACCCCCTGCCCTCGCTGTCCCGGACGGTGAGCATGGCGGCCGGGCTCTTGTCGAACAACCCGGCGTGCTCGGAGATCGGCGCCAGCAAACACGCGAGCCACTCCACCGTGCCGTGCGCGTCATCCATCGCATCTCCCCCTTCGATCATCCAAGCATACGCCCGAGGTCGGGTTGCGCCAGGTGCCTTCCACGCTCCCCCTGATCGTCCTCACGCCTCGTCTCGCCTCCTCGTCCCTGTCCTTGTCGTTGTCGCCCGTCCTTGTCGTTGTCGCCCGTCCTTGTCGTCGTTGTCGCCCGTCCTTGTCGTTGTCGCCCGTCCTTGTCGTTGTCGCCCGTCCTTGTCCTCGTCGCCCGTCCTTGTCGTTGTCGCCCGTCCTTGTCCCTGTCGTCCTCCTCGTCGCCCGTCCTTGTCCTCGCCGTGGCAGCATCGAAAGCGCACAACCGTCGTCGCCCGTCCTTGTCGTTGTCGCCCGTCCTCGTCGCCCGTCCTTGTCCTCGCCGTGCAACATCGAAAGCGCACAACCGGGGCTCGTTTCGTGTCGACAGAGCATCCGTGAGCGAACACGACAGCCGCCTGCCATTCCAACGCCTCGACGTCTACATCGCCGCCCGGGCCTTGGCGCAGGCCATCCACGAGGCCGGTATCCGCGACCCCGAGCTTCGCGACCAGGCCACGCGTGCTGCGAAGTCCACCTTCTGCAACCTGTGTGAAGGCCTGCCGAGCCGAAGCCCCGCGATGCGCCGAAAGCACTTCTTGATCGCTGATGGGAGTCTCCACGAAGCTGTCGGCGCCGTCGACCTGGCTGCCGCACTGGGGGCGATCGAGCCCGAACGTGCCGAGGCCGTGCAGGCACTTGGAGCCAGAACCCTTCGTTTGCTGCGCGGGCTCACGCGATGAACGAGGAAGAGGACGCGCGACGAGGATGCGCGACGAGGCGCGACGACAAGGACGGGCGACGAGGACGGGCGACAAGGACGAGGACGAGGACGGGGACGACGACCGACGACAAGGACAGGGACGAGGACAAGGACGGGGACGACGACCGGCGACAAGGACAAGGACGAGGACAGGGACGACGACCGTCGACAAGGACAAAGACGGGGACCGGCGACAAAGGACGAAGAGCGACGCGAAAAAGCAGCGCTTCTTGGGGCGGGTCAGGAATGACCCAGAGCGGTTGCTCGACGTGCCCGGGCTTTTTGGGCAACTCGATCGGGCCAGTGGCCGATGAGTGGGCTCCCTGTCGGAGGGGGTGTAACCTTCCATGCGCCGCATGCCCTCGTACGCTCCCGGTGACGTCATCCGCGCCGCTGGAAACGCCTATCGCGTCTCCGAGGTGCTCGGCGTCGGCGGCATGGGTGAGGTCTACGTCGTCCTCGACCACGCGCTGGGGACTCCGGCGGTCTTGAAGCTCCTCCGTCCGCAGGTAGCCAAGGCGCACGGGTCCATGCGCACCCGATTCGTGAACGAGGCGCGCGTCCTCGCGCGGATTCGCCACCGCAACGTCGCCAGAGTGCAGGCGCGCGGCGAGACCGAGGAGGGCGCTCACTACTTCGTGATGGAGCACCTCGACGGAGTCAGCGTGCGAGCCCTCCTGGCGCGGCGAGGCGCCCTTCGCATCGACGTCGCCGTGAACCTCGGAGTGCAGCTCTTCTACGGGCTCCAGGCGATTCACGATCACGGGGTCGTCCACCGCGACATCAAGCCCGACAACCTCATCGTCCACCAGGAGGACGGCGAGCAGGTCCTGAAGATCATCGACTTCGGCATCATGCGCCTCCTGGACGACGACTCGCCGGAGGGCTTCTGCGGAACGCCCGCGTACGCAGCCCCCGAGCAACTGCGCAACGACCGCCCCACCACCAAGATGGATGTCTTCGCCGCGGGCTGCGTCCTCTTCGAGCTCCTCACCGGCCATCGCCCGTACGAGATCCATGGGGTCGACGAGCGTGGGGCCCTGGAGCGGATGGACAAGCCCGCGCCGCCCATCACGCGCTTCGGGAAGTTCCCGAAGGCGCTGTCGGACTTGGTGGCCTCGACGCTCGCGCTCGACGCCGACGCGCGACCCGACGCCGTGGTCGTGGGAAAGCAGCTCCAGCCGATCGGGCGCGTCCTGCCCGCGGCGTACGACCTGAACCAGGTGGTGACGGCCGAGGAGCTCCTCAAGCAGAAGCGCGACGTCCAGCAGATCACGCTCGCCGACCTCCAGGCGCCGACGGATCCCGACGGGCCTATCCCCCCCTGGATGCAGGCGCTGCGGCATCAGGCGGAGATCGCCAAGGTCCTCGGGGAGGAGCCCCCCGTCGTCTCGAAGCCAGTCGTTCAGGGCAACACGTTCCGCGACCCGTCCCTCGCCCACGCGGCAACCGAACAGTTCGACAAGACCGAGCCGGACGGCGTCCCGATCGATGTGCTGCGAGCGATGGCGACGAGGGACGCTCCGGTCGCGCCAGCAGCGCCCCCCGCGCCGCGATTCGACACCGAGCCGCTGCCCGCGCCCCAGCTTCGACCCGCCGAGTCCAGCCCGCGCCCGCAGCGAGTCACGGCGAAGATGCCCCCCACACCGGTCGCCGAGAGCCCGCAGCCTGGCGCGGTCTCCACGCCGCCGCCCGCGGCGCCGCGGGCCCGGGCAGGCGCCGACGCGACGCCGCGCCCCGCGGCGGCTGCTGCGGCGGTGAGGCGGCCCGGGCGCAAGGCGCGCCGGGGTCCGACGCGCCTGCAAGGAGTCGCGGCGATGTTCCTGGCGTTCGTCGTCGTCCTCCTCTGCGGCGGCGCGATCTTGGTGTATTTTGCACCCTCGCTCCTCGGGAGGAGCCGATGAAGCGCCGCGACGACACCATTCCCGACCTGCGGAGCGGTCCCGACCTGCGGAGCGGTCCCGACCTGCGGAGCGGTCCGGCTCTGCAGAGCGGCGCCGAGGCCCGAGCGACCACGGACACGGATCCGGATGGGCGCGCCCCTGACGCGGTCGTGGACATGGTGCTCGACGAGCTCAGCGGCCGTCCGCCGGTCTACTACGAAGAACAGCGCGAGTCGGGCGGGAGCGACGGAGCGCGGTATTACGCCGAGGCGCGCCAGGCGCCGCGCGCGGTGAAGTTCGACACGCTCCCCGACGTGAAGATCGTGGTCGAGCGGACACCCGCCCCTCCGCCCGCGCTCGCACCTCCCGCCTCCCCGCCCGCGGCCTCGCCTGCGCCATCCCTCGGGGCAGCGCCGGAGGCGGCGCCGTCGGGTCGGTCGCTGACCGAGGTGCTGGCGGCCGTGAATCGAGCCGAGATCGCAGAGGCCCAACGCCGTCAGACACCGACCGCCTTCGTGACCGCCGCGCCGCGCCGCCGGCGCTTGGCGCTCGTGGTCGCTTGCGTGGCGTTCGTCATCTGTGCCACGTTCGCGGTCGCGGTGGCTATCCGGTTGCGAACACTCGACACGCACGACCCAGCGGGCGGCTTGCCGTCGGCCACCACCGCGCCCCCCGCGTCGACGCCGGCGCCGCCGGCCTCGGCTCCATCCAGCTCGACGCCGCCCACCGTGACATCGGCGACCGCCGCTCCGAAGCTCACGGCCAGCGCAACGACCTCGCCGCCGACGAGGACTGTCAGCGCGCCGGCGCCGTCGGCGAGCGCTCCCAGTCGCCCGAGCGCCGCGGCGCCATCGACGACGCCGTCTGCCACCCCGCCGGCCCCACCCACCGCGACCGCTTCGTCCCGGTACGGCAATCTGATGGAGGAGAAACACTGATGCGCCGCGCGCACGTCATGCTCACGATCGCCCTAGTCTGTGGCGTGCCCTCGCTCTCGCAGGCGCAAGACGAGAAACCCGCCGAAGCGGACGCGCGCTTCGAGGAGGGGGTAGGCTTGCAGAGAGCGGGGAAGTGGTCCGAGGCGCGGATGAAGTACCTGCAGGCGCTGTCGCTCTACCGGTCGCACTCGACCCTGCTGAATCTGGCTGTGGTCGAGGTCGAGCTCGGGAAGTACGACGAGGCGCTCTTGCACCTGCGGGGGTTCGTCGCGCACCCGAAGGCGAGCCCGGAGAAGGTCGCGCTCGTGAAGAAGGAGATGCTGCCGGACCTCTTGTCGCGGACCGGGCACCTCGAG
>JAEUKG010000246.1 GCA_016794325.1 Myxococcales bacterium
GGCGCGCGGGCGGCGCGAGCGTCGGCCGCCTTCTTGCGCTCGCGCGCGCGGGCGAGGTGCGCCCGCGCGAGCGGAAGCCAGCGCTCCTTGGCGTCGGCGCGCTTCACGTAGTCCTCCCACGTGCGGACCGCGGCGCTCCACTCGTCGCGCGCCTGGCGGGGATCGGTGGCGGACTCGCCCGCCGCCATGTGGCCGAGCCCGAGGTACCAGAGGCGCTCGTAGGCGGGGACGAAGAACACGTTCGGGCCGAAGCCGATGAGCTGCATCCCGGGATCGTGCGAGAGCGCCCGCCTCGCCTCCGCGCGGGCGGAGACCGGATCGCCGCTGCGGTCGAGCGCGACCGCGAGGCCCCAGAGCGACAGCGTGTAGGTCTCCTGGCCGAAGATGCCGAGCGTCGCCGACGCGCGCAGGGAGTCCTGGTAGCCCGCGACCGCGGTGCCGAGGTGCCCGAGGCGCATCTCCGCCTCCGCGAGGTTCAGGAGCGCCGTCGACCGCGGGCGCTCGTCGGTGACGAGCTCGAGGTAGCGGAGGTAGGCCCGGCGCTCGGTGTCCGGCCGGTCGAGCTTCGCGCCGGCGTACGCCAGCGTGACCCACGCCGCCGCCGCCGCGGGGTGGTCGGGGGCGAGCTCGAGCGCCTTGTCGAGGACGGACACCGCGAGGTCGTGCCGCTCGAGCTGCTCGTAGACCTCGCCGAGATCGAAGCGCAGGCGGACGTCGGGCGACTCGGCGGCCTTGCCGACCTCGAGCATCGCGCGCGCGCGACCGAGGGCGAGCTCGCGAGCGACGACCTGCCCGCGGCGGCCGGACTCCTGATCCATCTGCTCGCGCGCGCGCACGTGGAGGTCCCAGCGGGCGCGGGCCTCCGGGTCCTTGGCGGAGTCCCACGTCGACGGCGGCGTGTCGGCGCGGCTCGGCGTCGCGACGAGCGCGAGCCCGAGCGAGAGCGCGGCGGCCGCGAGCCGCTTCACCGAGCGCCCTTCGGGCGCGGCCGCCCGTCCGGCGCCGCGCCGCCGGGCTTGGCGCGCGCGGTCGCGTGCTCCACCCACGGCCCCTTCGATTTCTCGGCGTAGCGACGGAACGCGTCGCGGGCCGCGACGGCGTCGGTCGCCTCGAGGCCCACCGCGACGAGGGCGTCGGCCTCGAGCGCCGCGGCCGCGTTGGCGAGGACCTCCTGGACGCGAGGGTCGGAGACGATCGGGCGCGGATCGATCTTGGCCCGCTCGCCGAGCACTCCCCTCGCCTCGTCGCGTTGACCGGCGCGGTCGAGCGCGAGCGCGAGGGCGAGCACGCTCGCCCCCACGTGCGCGCCCTCGGCTTCGCGACGCGCCTGGCGCAGCACCGCGATCGCGTCGTCGATCGACTTGGGCCCGCGCGACAGGAGGAGGAGCCCGGCCTCGAGCGCGGCCGCGCTCCGCTCTGCGCCCGGCAGCGTGGAGCTCTGCGGGAGCAAGCGCCCGTACGCCTTGGCGGCCTCGTCGACGTCGCCGGTGCGCGACGCGGTGCGCGCCCACGCGAGGAGCGCGGCCGACTCGTCGAGCGCGTGATCGTCTCTCTGCCGCGCCGACACGAACAGGGCCTTCGCGTCGGCGTGCCGCCCGAGGCGTACGAGCGCGCGGCCTTGGAGGACGAGCGGGGTCGCGCGGTTCGGCAGGAGCTTGTCGGCCTCCTCGGCGAGGGCGAGGGCTTCTTTGGGTTGGCTGCCGCCGCCCGAGAGCCTCGCCGACGCGAGGGCGAGCTTGTCGCAATACTTCCGGAGCTCCGGGGCCTTCGCCCGCTCCCACACGTTCGCGCCGCTCGGACCGTCGAGCGAGGTGCACTCGGCGGGGCGCCCGCTGGCCCACGAGGATCCGAGCTGGAGGAGGACGAGCGCGGCGGCGGTGAGGCTCACCCGGGTAGTGTACGGCAACCGCCGGCCCGTCGCGACCCGCTTTCGGGGAGGCGAACGGGCGCGCGCTCAGCCGAAGGGCGACCGGAGCACGATGGTGTCGTCGCGCTCGTAGCCGACGCTGACGACGAAGAGCGGGCACCCGCTCTCGGCGGACACGAAGTCCACGAAGGCGCGCGCCCGCGCCGGCAGATCCTCGAGCCGGCGCGCCCCTCGCAGGTCCTCCGACCAGCCGGGGAACGTCCGGTAGATCGGCCGCGCCCGGTCGAGATCGGCGAGCGGGAAGTCGCGGGTCTCACGCCCGTCGACCTCGTACGCCACGCAGGCTCGCACCTCGGGCTGGCCGGTGAGGACGTCGAGCTTGGTGAGCGCGAGGCCGTCGAAGCCGTTCACGACCGTCGCGTAGCGCAGCGCCGGCAGGTCGAGCCACCCGGTGCGCCGCGGGCGCCCGGTGACGGAGCCGAACTCGCTGCCGGCCTTGCGGATCGCCTCGCCGACGTCGTCGTGGAGCTCGGTGGGGAACGGGCCGCCGCCGACGCGCGTGGTGTAGGCCTTGGTGAGGCCCACCACGCACCCGATGCGGGTGGGGCCGACCCCCGCGCCCGTGCAGGCTCCGCCGGCGATGGCGCTCGACGAGGTGACGAAGGGGTACGTGCCGTGATCGACGTCGAGCAGCGTCCCCTGCGCGCCCTCGAAGAGGACCTTCTTGCCCGCGCGGAGCGCGCCGTCGACGAGCGACGCGGCGTCGGTGAGCCGCGCGGCGAGGGCCTCGCGGACCGGCGCGACCGCGGCCATCACGTCGGCGAGCGAGGGCAGCTCGCCGCCGAGATCCCGAGCGACCGGCGCCCAGCGCGCGAGCGCCCGCGTGATCGCGGCCTCGAGCCGCGCCGGATCGCGCAGGGCGCCCGCGTGGATCCCGAGCCGCGCGGCTTTGTCCTCGTACGCGGGGCCGACACCGCGCTTGGTGGTCCCGATCGCGCCCGCGCCCCGCTCCCGGAGGGTGTCGATGGCGACGTGGTACGGCAGGATGAGGTGCGCGCGATCGGAGAGCCAGAGCTCGCGCCCCTCGAGGAGCCCGCGGCGCGAGAGCTCGGCGAGCTCCGCCGCCAGGGTCGCGGGATCCACGACCATGCCCTGCCCGAGCACGCAGGTGGACTGGGGGCGGAGGATCCCGCTCGGCACCAGCCGCACGACGAGCTTGTCGGCGCCGACGACGAGGGTGTGACCTGCGTTGGGCCCGCCGGCGAAGCGGACGACCATGTCCGCGTGCTCGGTGTAGATGTCGACGACCTTGCCCTTGCCTTCGTCGCCCCACTGCGCCCCCACGATCACCACACCCGGCATTGCGCTCTCCTCTCCGTCACCGTCATTTCGAACCGTGGGCGCGCAGCATCTC
>JAEUKG010000291.1 GCA_016794325.1 Myxococcales bacterium
CCGCGGCGTTCCCCGGGTAGAGCCAAACCTCGTCTGCGGCCCCGGCGGAGGTTGCGATGTGTACGTGCGTGGCCGTCGTTTCCCACGGCCACGTCTGTACGGCCTGGGCGAGCGCCCGCAGCGTCCGGATCTCGTCGGTGCTGAGATCGGCGAGGAGGCGCGCGACGCCTCGAAAGACGTGGTCGGCTTCGCGCTTGTCCCGGATGTACTCGCCGAGGAGACGCCCGAGCGTGGGCGCCGCCTCGGCCGAAGGCGCATCGAAGAAGCGCTTCACGGCCTCGAAGATGGCTTCCGCGACGACGGGATCGCGTGCGCGTTCTTGGAGGACCTCGTCGATCGCATCGGCGTCCGCGTCGTCGCGCGCGTAGGCCTCGCGAAGGCCAGCGACGAACGCGCGCCCGCGCTCCTTCCTCGCGTCGATCGCCGCGTCCAAGCTGAAGCCGAGCAAGACCCCGAGCCCGCCGAACAGGGCGAGCATGACCGCCTCGACCGGTGGGTGCCCGCCGAGGGCTGCGCGCGCCGCGGATGCGCCTGCAAGCTGGACGGCCGAGCGGCGCGCCCTCGCGCCTGGCTCCCCAGTGGCCGCCTTCGTGAGCGCCCGCGTCGCGACCGCGACGGTGGAGAGCTCCCGAGGCGTCTCCCTCGTCGTCTTCCCCTTCTTCCGCATCGACCTCCACTCCCTCTGAAGTGGCGCGCCCCGGACGGCGGCAACCGTGCGGGGCGCTTCGAAAGGACAACGAACATGACCATCGTGCGTCATCCCGAGCCGTCTCGCATCACTCAAAGCTCGCCGACGAGGCGACAGATCCTCGCGCGGATCGATCGCCTCCGGCGGGACTCGGTCGCCATGACCGTCAACCCTGAGGCCCTCGAGGCGCAGCTCGACGTGCTCTACGACGAGGTCCTTGCTCTCGAGCCGGCGTCGTCGCGGGCGGCCCGCGCGCAGACCGACGTGATCCGCGGCGCGGCCGAGGAGCTCGCGGAGATCGTCGCCAAGGTGATCCCGCTCGGCCCGCTCGACGGCGAGGAGATCGCCGCGCTTCACGTCGCGGGCGGACCCCAGGATCAGGCGGCCCTCCTCGTCGGCGAGATCGCGGGCGCGTGCCGCGTCCTCGAGCGCATGGGCGGAGGCTGACGTGGCTCGCCCTGCGACCGGCGAGCTCGTGAAGCTGCGGGGCGGTGGCTTCGCGGCTCGCGTCACGGTCGGGCTCGCCGCCCGACAGGAGTTCCACCTCGCCCCAACCGACGAGCCCGCGGCCCGTGCGCGGTGCCGGCTGCTCGCCGAGCTCGCGGCGCGACTCCGACGGGCGGGGCATCCCGACGCCATCGAGCGCCTGCTCTCCCGCGCGGCGGGGGCGCGGGTCCAGCGGGACCTCGAGGTCGTCCTCCTCGCCGTCGACAAGCTCTGCACCGAGGGCGGGACGGTGCCGCTCTCCGAGGCCGGGCGCGTCACGGTCGCCGCCTTCGGGCTCGACTGGCGCACGGGCAAGCTCGCCGAGCGCTACCCGGACCACGTGAAGCCGAAGGACTCGTTTCGCGACGAGCAGATCGCGCGGATCTACGTGGACCCGGTGATCGGTTCGATGCTCGTCGCGGCGGTGACGCTCGACGACGCCGACCGCGTGATGGCCAAGATCCCCCCGGGCAAGGCACCCGCCACGCGTCGCCACGTCGCC
>JAEUKG010000348.1 GCA_016794325.1 Myxococcales bacterium
GACGTGCGGCGCGGCGAGTGCGTCGCCTGCCTCACGAACAGCGACTGCCCGGCGGCCACGCCGACCTGCGACGTCGAGGAGCGCAAGTGCCGGGCCCCGGGCTGCACGAGCGACACCCAGTGCAGCGGCTCGACGCCGAAGTGCGACACCGCCCGCGCGGCGTGCGTCGAGTGCCTCCTGCCCGCCGACTGCCCGGCCGCGCGCCCGCTCTGCACGAGCAAGGGCAAATGCGTGACGTGCCAGACCAACAACGACTGCCCCGCGACGGCGAAGATCTGCAAGGACGCGTCCTGCGTCGAGTGCGACAAGGACGAGGACTGCCCGGCGGCGCTCCCGAAGTGCAGCGGCCAGGTGTGCAAGGCGCGCTGATCGGCGGCGCCCACCCCCGATCGGGGTCGACCGAGGGAAGATCCCGACCCGCCCCTGCGTACGCCGGGGCATGCACGCACGGGCTCTCGCGACCGTCGCCGTCACCCTCGCCTTCGCGGCGGTGGCCTGCGCCAACGGCACCTCGAACGAAGGCTTCTCGGACCCGGGGTCGAGCTCGGGCTCGAGCGGCACGTCGGGCTCGGGCGGGGACGCCGGCTCGTCCGGGTCGAGCGGCTCGTCGGGGTCGAGCGGCTCGTCCGGGTCGAGCGGCTCGTCGGGGCCCGGGCCGCGGGTCTCCTGCGGCGGCACGTTCTGCCGCTCGGACCAGACCTGCAACGCCGGCACGTGCACGTTCCCCTGCACCGGCGCGAGCGTGCCCGGGGACTACGCGACCCTCTCCGCCGCCGTCACCGCCCTCGCCGCCGCCGGCGGCGACGCGACCATCTGCCTCAAGGCGCAGCAGACGTCCGAGAGCGTCACCGTCTACGATCCCGGCAACCACAACAAGGCGCTGAAGATCATCGGCGTCTCGGCCGACAAGTCGGTCATCGGATCGCTGTCCGTCTCGACCGGGTTCTCGGCGGTGGAGATGGTCGGCGTCGGCGCCCAGCAGGGGGTGACCGTCGCCGGGACCAAGGCGCTCCTCAAGGGGATGAAGATGGGGTCGAACGGCTCCTCGCCGTCGCTCTGGGTGCGCCAGGTCTCGACCCCGGCCACCGTCGTCACCGTCGACGGCTGCGACATCGGCTCGACCGCGAGCGGCCAGACGGTGCAGATCGACAACACGTATTCGTACCCCACCAGCGTGACGATGACGAACAGCTACGTCCACGGCGGGGCCAACGCGGTCTACGTCTACGGCAGCGGCAGCCAGCTCGCGCTCACGTTCGTCAACAACACGATCGACAAGGCCCAGATCGGCCTCTACGTCGGCTCGTCGGCGGGGACGATCACCTACGTCAACAACATCCTGTCGAACCACACCCAATACGCCGTCTATATCCCGAACGGGATGACCCCGATCCACAGCCACAACGCGCTCTTCGGCAACACGAACAACTACTCGGGGACGGCGATCGACGGGACGGGCTACGTGAAGACCGACTGCATGCTCGACTCCGCGACCGGCGTACCGCAGACGAAGGCGGGCTCGCCGTGCCGCGCGGCGGGCGACGCGGCGAAGGCGCCGGCCACCGACTACTGGAACGCCCCGCGCGGGACGACGATCGACATCGGCGCCGTGCAGGGCCCCTGACCGACGCTGCGCGCGAAGCGCAACGGCGCCCGAACCGCGGCGCCGGAGCGCTCGTCTTTTCGCGCACTTGGCGGGCGCCCGGGGGGCAGGAGCCGCTGGCACGCGACGTGCGACGTCGGCCGGCGGAGGTGCCACCATGATCGACGACGACGAGGCCGTGACCTGGAAGCTCCCGCGGCGCGAGCGTGACTTCGGGAGCGCGACGATCCGGATGACCGGCGCGGAGCTCGACGAGGCCCTCGGCCTCACCCCGGACGACGAGGCCCCCACCGAGGTCCGGCGGAGGCCTCCCGTCGCGTGAGGGGGAGGATCAGGACGCCGCGCGGTAGCGCGACGCGTCCGCGATGCGGAGCGCCGCGAGCCGGGCGAGGCCCATGATCGAGTGCTGCGGGTTCACCCCGAGGTTGGTCGGGAACACGCTCGAGTCCACGACGTAGAGGCCCTGCACGCCGTGCACCTGGAAGCCGGTGTCGCACACGCTCGTGCGCGGATCCGGGCCCATGCGCGCCGCGCCGAAGAGGTGCGACACCACGAAGCCGTAGTTGCGAGGGTCGAGCGGGGCCTCGTCGATGAGGCGGATCTGATCGGCGGAGGTGATGACCGACGGCAGGCCGTAGATGCCCGGCCACACCTCGCGCGCCCCGGTGTCGAACATGAGCGTGGCGATGGTGGAGACCGCCTTGCGGACCGCCATCATGTCGCGCTCGTTCATCGTGTAGTCGACCTTGTCGCGGCCGTCCCAGCTCGTGCCCACCGTGCCCTCGGCCTCGGCGCGGATCTGCGCGCACCACACCGCCGTGTGCCCGAGCTTCGACAAGCGCCGCAGGAGATCGTGGCCGACGCCGGGGACGCGCGCGGCGGCGAGCTCCGGCGGCATCGAGATCGTCTCGAGCTTGAAGCGGTGCGAGTCGCGGAAGTGCGTGCTCTGCGCGCCCTGGGTGGCCCCGAACTTCATGTCGATCGGGCGGTCGAACTGCCCGCCGAGCGCGAGCCCGGGGTGAGCCTGGAAGTGCCGCCCGAGCGCCGCCGCGCGGACGCCGCTCCGGCGCAGGATGCCCGGCGTCTGGACCGTGCTCGCGGCGACGAGCACGCCGCGCCGCGCGCGGACGACGACGCGCCCTCCGCCCTCGGCCTCGGCGATGACGGCGACGGCGCGGTCGCCGCGCACGTCCACCCGCTTCACCCGGCACGACGTGTAGATGCGCGCGCCGAGCGCGAGCGCCCACGGCACGTAGGTGACGCTCATCCCCTGCTTGCGCGCCTTCGGGCAGCCGGTGAGGCAGAACCCCGACCCCTCGCAGCCCTTGTCGTAGCGGCGCATCACGTGGGTCTCCCAGCCGCGCGCCTTGGCCGCCTCGATGAAGAGCCCGTTGTTCTCGCCGAGCACCTCGTCGGCCACCGCCCTCACCGACAGGTCGTCCTCGAGGACGTCGAAGCACGCGTCGAGCTCCTGCTTCGGCAGGTCGACGCCGAAGCGCGCCTTCCAGTCGTCGAGCACGTCCTCCGGCGTCCGCCACGCGATGGCGGAGTTGACGAGCGTGCTCCCGCCCACGCACCGCCCCTGGAGCATCGGCATGTAGGCGCGCCCCTTGAGGACCTGGAGCCCGAAATCGCGCATCATCCGCGCGAAGCTCTCGCCGACCTCCTCGCTGAGATCGCGCGTCTTCACCCACGGGCCCTCTTCGACGATCGCGACCGAGTAGCCGGCCCGCGCGAGGGTGTGGGCCGCCACCGAGCCGGCCGCGCCCGAGCCGACGACGACGAAATCGGCCTCGTCGTCGGTCGCGTGCAGAATGCATGTACCATCGACGACCGAGCCCTCGGGGAGGTCGTCGTCGGGGAAGCGCTCACTCGGCGGCGTTGTCATTGACGGCTCCTGTCGCGGACGAGGTGGAGGTGGAGGTGGACGCCGCGGGCGCGCTCGGGGCGCGCCGCTCGCGGCGAAGCGAACGCGCAGGGACGGCGTCCTCGCTCACGCGGCTGAGGCGCTCGCGGACCCGGGCGTCCTTGGCGAAGTGGAGCGCGAGCATCGCCTTCATGCCCAGGACGAGCTGGCGCACCGCGTAGATGCGGTTCTTGCCGAGGGCGTCCAGCACCGCCACCCGATCGGAGAGCTCGAGCGACGCGATCGTCGCGAAGCGGCGCAGCACGAAGAGCGGCGCGAGCGCGCAGATCCAGAGCGTGAGCCGGATGCCGAGCGCGGGCTCGAGGGGCGCGCGAGCGAGCGCAACGTCCATGAACTCGCCGGCGTCCCCGGGATCGGGGATGTCGGCGGCGAGCTCGGGCGGCGCCGCGAACACCGCGCCGAAGACGGCGCGGGCCCACTCCCGCTCGAACGAGGTGAGGTGCGGCAGCTTCATTTCGGCCTCCGCTTGCCCTTCTCGGCGCCCTTCCCGCGCTGCAAGAAGCTCGGGTAGTCGTGGCGCTTGACCCACTCGCGGTCCATCGCGTCGAGCCCTTCGCGGATGGTCTTGCGCGCGGCGTCGGCGTCGCCGGCCTTCACGAGCGCGATGACCATCTCGTTGAAGAACGCGGAGTCCTCGCGGCGGTCGTAGAGCTCCGCGACGAGGTGGGGCTGCTCCTCGGGGAAGCGCGCGAACGTGTTCAGGATGAGCTCGAGGCCCACGTTCTTCGCCGCCCGGATCAGCGCGCGCAAGAAGGCGATCTCCCCGCGGGCGAACGCGACGGGATCGGCGAGCCTCGTCTTCTGCAGCTCGGCCACCCGCTGGAGCGCCGCGAGGTCCTCGTCGCCGTGACGCTCCGCCGCGAGCGCGACCGCCTCCGCGGCGAGCACCTTGCGGAGCTCGAGGAGCGAGACGACGAGCTCCTTGTAGGCCGTCTCGCCCTGCTGCAGCGAGCCGATGAGCGTCGCGAGCGCGTCGAGGCCCGCGGTCTCACGCCAGGACGACACGACGGTGCCCGCGCCGTGCCGCGTCGACACGAGCCCGAGCGCCTCGAGGCGGGCGAGCGCCGCGCGCAGCGTGAGGCGGTTGACGCCGAGCGCGAGGGAGAGCTCGCGCTCGGAGGGGAGGCGCGATCCAGCCGCGATGCGACCCGCGAGGATCTCGCCCTGGAGGCGCTCGGCGACCGCATCGACGACGCTCGAACGCGCCACCGGGCCGATCGTCGCCAGCGTCTCGACCGGGTCCATCGGAGCAATTTCTTCCTGTTTTTTCATGACCTTGCCTCGAGTCCTGGGCCGCGCGGGCCCCCCGCGCCGCGGTGAATCAATGGTTCAACCACTTAACCATGAGATGGTTGGCTGCGCAACCCTTTTCGCACCGTCCCGCCCGCGCCTGCGCCCGTGCTGGCGCCCGCGCCCGCGCCCGTGCCCGCTCCCTCCCTACCCCCCACCACGCCGACCGCCCACGCCACCCACGCGCCGCGGAGCCGAGGGCGAGCTGCGGGACGAGAGGAGTACGAACTTCCGGCGCGTCGTATTAGCCTGTTCGCCGATGATCGACCTGCGCAGCGACACCGTGACCCGCCCGACGCCGGCCATGCGCAAGGCGATCGCCGAGGCGGAGGTGGGCGACGACGTCTTCGGAGAGGACCCGACCGTGCGCGCCCTCGAGGAGGAGACCGCGGCCCTGCTCGGAAAAGAGGCGGCGATCTTCGTGACGAGCGGCACGATGGGCAACCAGCTCGCGATCGCGCTCCAGACGCGGCCAGGCGACGAGGTCCTCGTCGGCGAGCACGCGCACCCGGTCCACTACGAGGTCGCGGCCGCCTCGGCGTTGTCGGGGGTGCAGCTCACGACCGTCGGCGTCGGCGGCATCTACGACGCCGACGCGATGGAGAGCCTCGTCCGGCCCGCGGCCTACTGGGAGCCGCGCACCGCGCTCGTGTGCGTGGAAAATACACACAACCGCGCCGGCGGCCGCGTCTTTCCGCCCGCGGCGGCGCGGGCGGTGGCCGAGCGGGCGCGCGCGCGCGGGCTCGCGACCCACCTCGACGGCGCCCGCCTCTGGAACGCGAGCGTCGCCGCGAACGTGAGCTTGCTCGAGCTCGCCTCGCCCTTCGACACGGTGACGGTGTGCTTCTCCAAGGGCCTCGGCGCGCCCGCGGGCAGCGCGCTGGCGGGCGCGAAGGACCTCGTGGCGCGGGCGCGGCGCCTCCGCAAGATGTGGGGCGGCGGGATGCGCCAGGCGGGGATGCTCGCCGCAGGAGCGCTCCACGCCCTGCGGCACCACCGCGAGCGGCTCGCGGAGGACCACGCCGCGGCCCGCCGCTTCGCGGAGCTCGTCGGCGCCACGCCGGGCCTCTCACCGCAGGCCCCGGAGACGAACATCGTCAACGTGGACGTCGACGCCGCGGTCGACCCGGCGCGCGTCGCGCGGCTCGCCAAGGACCGAGGCCTCCTCGTCAACCCCTCGGCGCCGGGCCGGCTGCGCGCCGTGTTCCACCTCGACGTCGCGGCCGCCGACGTCGAGCGCGCCGCGCGGGCGCTCGCGGAGGCCTTCGCCGAGGCGCGCTCGTGAAGCGCGCGCCCTGGGCCGCGCTCGCGCTCGCGGCCGCACTCGTCGGCTGCGCGCCCGACCACGGCGAGACCTTCAAGCGCGCGTTCGCCGAGGGCGAGCGGGCGAAGGTCGCGGGCCGCTACGGCGAGGCCGCCGACAAGTACCTCGCCGCCTCCCGAGCCGCGAAGATCCGGCGCGACGGCGACTACGCGCTCTACGCCTCCGCGATGTCGCTCGCCGACGCCGGCGACGTGCGGGGCGCGGTGCTGCGGCTGGAGGAGCTCGCCAAGAAGCTGCCGAAGAGCGAATACACCGCCAAGGCGGCGGTCGACGCGGCGCTCCTGCGCGTCCGGCACGGGGAGCCCGACCGCGGCTATCAAGACCTCGAGGCGGCGATGCGGGCCTATCCGCAAGAGGAGGCCGCGCTGTCGAGCCTCCAGAAGCTCGTGAGGCGCCGCGACGCGGTGAGCGGCGACGCCGGAACTCTCGCCTGGCTCGACGCGCTGCGCGAGCCGTTCGGCGCGACGCGCCTCGGCGAGACGATCCACTTCGAGCGCGCGCGGCGCCTGCGCGCGCTCGGCAAGAAGGCCGAGGCCCGCGACGCCTTCGTCGACTGCGCGACCCGCTGGCCCTACCCCCACGGCGCGTACTTCGACAACTCGCTCTACGCGGCGAGCGAGCTCGAAGAGGAGCTCGGCCGTCCGAAGGAGGCGATCGATCTGCTGCTCCGGATGCTCGACGAGCGCGAGATCGCCCACACGATGGGCAGCTACCAGCGCCCCCTCTACGACGACGCGCTCTTCCGCGCCGCCAAGCTCGCCGAGGACAAGCTGGGCGATCGCGCTCGCGCCCGCGCGCTCTACCACCGGGTCTTCACCGAGCACACGACGTCGATCCTCCGCGACGACGCGATCTGGCGCGAGGCCGAGCTCTTCCGCGCGGACGGCGACGGCAAGGCGTCCTGCTCGCGGCTCGAGGACATGGTCGACAAACTGCCGGACTCGCGCTTCGTCCCGTGCGCCATCGACCTCTGCCCGAGCATTCGTCGCCCAGGCAAGAGCCGAGCGCCCAAGGAGTGCCACGCCTACCTCACGCGCCGGCGCGAGGCCGCCGCGGAGTGACCGCCGGATCAGCCCTCTTCTTCTTCGATCTCCCACGACCGCAGCGCCGAGACGCCGATCGCGGCCGCGCACGCCGGGCAGAGCGTCGGCTCCTCGAAGCGCCGCTCGTCGCCGCGAGCCCACATGAGGAGCCCCCGCCCCGCGACGTCGTAGCCGTCGTCGGCCTCTTCGGTGAGCGGCCCGTCGCAGACGGCGCACGCCGGCGCCTCCTCCGCGAAGAGCGCCTCGTGGGACGCGACCCACGCGGACTCGCCCTCAGAAGTCGTTGAATCGACTCGGGTTCCGTCCGCTCGGGTGCGCAGCTCGCCCATGCCCTTGAGGATCTAGCACACGCCCGGAGCCGCGGCGGCCAACTGGTGGGCGCCCCCGAACGATCGGCGGCTCCCGCTGCCCGTCGTCGAGCGCGAGCGTGCTCCCGAGCGGCGCGAGCGGGCCGACGCTCCGGGAAGTAGCTGGTTTTGCACAGGATTTTTTTGAGCGCCGCGGAGGTTTTTGCGCGCAACTTCTCCCGCGGCAGGGCCGATGAGGGCTCCGATGCGCTTCCCCCACCGGCTCGCCCTCCTCGCGCTCACCCTCGTCTTGGCCGCGCTCTCCCTGGCCTGCTCGACCAAGCCGCCCATCCCGCCGCGCGCCATCGACTTGAACCGCGACGGCGCCGCCGCCCTCGCCGCTGGGGACCTCTCGACCGCCCACGCCCGCCTCGAGCTCGCGACCGAATACAGCCCGCGCTTCACCGAGGCGTGGGTGAACCTGGGCCTCGTCGAGATGCAGCGGGGCAACCTCGATCAGGCGTACAAGCACCTGCGCCACGCCCGCGATCTGAACGGCGATCTGCCGGCCCCGCACCACGCCATCGGCCTCCTCGCCCAGCGGCGCGGCCTGGAGAAGGAGGCCGAGAAGAGCTACCGCGAGGCGCTCGTCGTCGACCCGGGCTTCGCCCCCTCGCGAGCCAACCTCGCGCGCCTCTACTTCCAGCAGGGGAAGTTCGACGCCGCGCGGATCGAATACGTGAAGCTCACCCAGGCCGCGCCCTCCGAGCCCGCCGGGTACGTCGGCCTCGTCGAGTCGCTCTGGAAGCTCGAGCGCGAGGGCGAGGCCGACGAGGCGCTCGCGCGCGCCCGCGCGCGCTTCGG
>JAEUKG010000355.1 GCA_016794325.1 Myxococcales bacterium
CACCTTGGCGATGGGCGCCTTCAGGACGGCCTTCTTCTCGATCGTGTCCCTCATGATGAGCAACCTCCTGGTTGCATATACCCGAGGCGCGGGAATGATGCAACCCCGCGGTTGCGCATTGGGCCGGCGCCGCGTCAGAGGTCGACGGGGTAGTCGGTCGAGCGCGAGACGCCGGAGAGGTTCGTGTAGGTTACACGGACTTTGTAGGAGCCGTGGAAGAGCGTGATGCCCCGGTGCGTCTCGGCGGACGTCGAGCCGCCCATCGGGATCGCGTCGCCGTAAGCCCCCGTCGGCAGCCGCGGAAAGACCGAGAAGACGCCGCGGACGACGTTCGGCGGATCGTCGACGAGCGTGACGTCGTCGACCTCGAGGATCCGGAGCTCCTCGGTGAGCGCTCCACCGGCCGTCGCGGTGAAGGGGCGCGCTTGCCCGGTGGCCGCGACGATCGTGGAGCATTGGAACGTCCCCTTGCCGGCGAAGAACCGGAGGTCGGTGTTCGTCGGCACCTCGCGCGGCGGCCCGCCGGCTCCCTGACAGACGACGGTGACGGGGTCGGCGACCGCCGCGGGCATCGTCCGTTCGTCCGGCTGGTTCAGCCGGTAGACGAAGCTCGGGGGCGCGACGGCCGGCACGTCGACGGTGGTGACGACGCCCGGCGCGACGGTGAAGTCCACGTCGGGGAGCGTGAAGGTCCGCGCGTCGGTCTTGAGGCGTACGTGGGCCGGCCCGGCGCGCACGGGCATGACGACGTCTCCGAACATCCAGCCGCGGTCCCAGAGCGCGGCGCTGGCGGCGGCGCGTGCGTAGACGGGGATGGTCTCGTCGCCCAGGGTCAACATGGGGACGACGCCCGCGCGGTCGAGGCGGAGCAGCGCGTCGGGCGGCGTGATGTCGAAGCCGTAGGCCGCGGCCTCCGGGTACAGCGCGACGTTCGTGCTCAGAGGGGTGTAGAGGCCGTTCACACGGACCGCGGAGATTGCGGCCGTGACGTCGAACCCGGGCCGTCCCTCCACCACCTCGAGCGCGGCGCTCGTGAGCAGGCGCTCGGGCCACATGCCGACGTGGACGGTGACGCGAATGGGCTCCTTCACCGCGTTCACTCGCGACGGGATGCCGGGCGTCAGGGGCCGCTCGCCGTGGGCGAAGCGGAACCGGATCCGGTCTCCCGTGGGCAGCGACGCCGTCTCGGCGAAGCCGGCGGGGAGCTTCAGGGTGATCGTCGCGATGTCGGCCGTGCCGTTGGGCCGCAGGATGAGATCGTCGTCCTGCGTCGAGGACGCGGAGTCGGCGCCGCACGCGGCGGTGAGGAGGGCGAGGGTGCCGGCGGTCGCGACGTGGTGGAGACGGTGCTTCATGTGCGACCCCAATGCACCCTCGGTGCCACGCGTCGGCCCCCGCGTCGCCCGTGGTTCTTGTGGACGGCGAGGAGCGTCGTCCCCATGTGGAGACACGAGCGTCACGCGGCGCGGTCACTCGCGTCGCGGAGCGGTGCGCGCGGGGCACGGCCGTCCTCGGTTGCGTCGTCACCGCGGGCGCCTAGGATGCTCCGGCGTGGGCTCCGTCGCGTCGATCCGGGTATCGCCAGGCGCGTGGGGAGGCCGGGTGTTCGTCGGGTCGGGGTGGCTCCTCTACAGCGGCTCGATCGGCGCTGCGGCTCTTCACTCCCACCACGCGTTGCAGGTCTTGGTCGCGCGCGACGGCGTCGTTCGGATCACCGACGGCGAGGGGCGCGCGAGCAGCGGCGCCGTGGTCGTGGTCGCGCCGGGCGCCGCGCACGCGGCGGCGGCGGCGGTCCCCTCGGGGTACCTCCTGTACCTGGAGCCCCGGTCTCGGGCCGCGGGGCGCATCCGGCCTTCGGGCGGCGTCGCCTCCCCGAGGCCGAACGCCGCCGCGCTCGGGGCGCTCGTGAGCGCGCCCGAGCCGCGCACGCTCGAGGCCGCGCGGGGGGTCGCGATCCGGATCGTGGGCCTCGCCTCTCGCGGCGGCTCCGACGACCCGCGGCGCCCCGGCCACGCGTCGGTGCGGCGCGCGCTCGACCTGCTCCCAGGCCTCATCGAGCGGCACGGGAGCGACCTTCGCTTGCCGAGGATCGCCGAGGCGGTGGGCCGGTCCGCGGAGGGGCTCTCGCGCGCGTTCAACGACGAGATCGGGATGTCGGTCCCCGCGTACGTCCGCTGGGCGCGCCTCCGCTTCGTCGCGCGCTCGCTCGCGCGAGGTCGCACGTTGACCGAGGCGGCGCAAGACGCCGGCTTCAGCGACGGCGCGCACCTCTCGCGTGTCTTCCGCGAGACGTTCGGGATCCGGCCGTCGGAGCTCTCCGGGTGCGCCCGCTGGACCGTGGGCGACGAAGCCCTCGACTGACCCGGATCCGTTCAAGCGCCCGACCGCGCTCGTGCGCACGTTGATGGCATCTCGAGGCGGCTTCGCCGGAGGCGCCATGCAAAGGAACATCGTGCACGATCGCTCGGCCCAGATCGCTCGCCAGCTCTCAGCCCCGGAGGTGCGTGGTGGCTGAGCCGTTGCGCGACGTCACGCTCCGCTCCTCGGGCGCGAGGCTCTTCGGGCGCTTCTGCGGCGTCGCCCGGGCGCCGAGCGCGTTCGTGCTCTTGCCGGGGCTCGGGTTCCACACCTTCGAATACGAGCGCGTCCAGTCGCTCCTCGCCCGCGAGGGGCTCGCGAGCCTCGCCCTCGACTACCGAGGGCACGGCCGGAGCGACGGCCGGCGCGGCGATTGGACGCTCGAGCTCCTCGTCGACGACGCGCGGGCTGCGGTCGACTGGGTCCTCGCCGAGAGCTCGCGGAGCGTCGTGGTCCTCGGCAACAGCCTCGGCGCGATGGTCGCCGTCGCCACGGCGAACGTCGAGCCGCGGGTGGAGGCGGTCGTGGCGAGCAACTGCCCGGCGCGGGTCGAGGACTTCTTGATGACCCCTCCTCGGCAGGCGCTCCTCGCGGTCGCCGAGGTCGTGTCCCGTGTCTATCCGATTCGGGTTAGCGTGGACCACTTCTACTCCTACGCAGACCTGATCGACGATCGGCAGATGGTCGAGCGCATCGCGGGCGATCCGGCGATTCGTCGCGCGCGGCGCCTGTCGGCCGCGGCGTACCGGGCGCTCTTGGACTGGGACGGCGCGCGCGAGGTGGCGAAGCTCGGAAGGCCGCTCCTCTTGGTCCAGGGCA
>JAEUKG010000362.1 GCA_016794325.1 Myxococcales bacterium
ACGCGGCGTCGAAGTCCTCGCGGCTCGGATCCATCCGCGCGAGGGCCGCCGACAGCAACGGCCACCCCGCAGCGCCGGTGTCGCGGAAGGTGGCCACGAAGATGGGACGCGCGCTGGGCTCGCGGACCTGCTCGCGCGCCGCGAACAACGCCGCGGCGCCCGCGCTCCCGGCGAGCACGATGATGGCGCGCGCGGGGTCGCGGAGCTGCGGCTGCCCGCGCAGGAGCACGTTGGCGATGGGGATGAGCCGGTCGCGGTCGATGACGGTCTTCATCGCGCGCAGGGCGAGCTCCTCGCGCGGCCCGGGCTTTCCGCCCGCGCCCTTCGCGTGCCGCGCCAGCGTCGTGATGGTGGTGAGGAGGGCGGGGGCCTCGCCGCGCTTGGCCAACGTCGCCATCGCCGTTTGGAGGTAACCCACCTCGCGTCCGTAGTCCGCGGGGGCGACGATGGCGTCGAGCGCGTGCAGGAACGGAGTCGGATCGCGCGCGAGCGTGTCGGCGAGCGCCGCCGAGCGGATGCGGGCGACGAGGTCGGGCGGCAGCTCGCGCTCCGCCATGATCCCCCGGCGGTGCAGCTCGCGCAGCATGTCGTCGGACGCGGGGGTGCGCTCGTGGACGAGCCGCGCGCCCAGCGCGCGCATCAGGGGCTCGAGGGGTCGGTCCGCGGCCTCGGCGCCGCGTCGGGCGTCGTGCTCGGCCACGAGCAGCGTCAGCGTGGCGACGCACTTCGCCTGCGGGAGCTGCTCGAGCACGAGCTCGCTCAAGCTGAACGACGCGAGGCCTCGCGCCTGGGTGACGGTGGAGTCGACCAGGTCCGCGTTGCCCAGGAACTGCCGCAGGTCGTCGGGCTTTCCGAGGAGGCTCACCACCTCGCGCACGAGCAGGCTCCGGTGCTCGCGCACCTTCTTCAGCGACATCCCGCGCGCGTTCGCGAGGAGGACGAGATCCCGCGCGAGCCGCGCGATGCAGAGGCCGACCGTCCACGAGAGCCGACGGTCGCGCCCCAGCACGTCCTGCGGGAAGAGGACCGACACCGACCGCATGTTCCGCTCGGCGAACCGCGCGTGGAGCTGCGCCGGCTGGGAGGGGAGCCGCAGCAGATCGAGCGCCGCCATCAGCTCGGTCTCGGGGACGTCTTCGCGGATCGTCAACGCGGCGATGGAACGTTTCGCGAGCGCCTGGATGAACGCGGTGCCGTACATCCCGTGGAGCTGGGAGCCGAGGAGCCGCTTGAGGTCGACGATCTCGCCGTCGGGCCCCGACAGGACGAAGAAGCCGACCGACTTGGAGGTGTCCCGCCTCGCGAACGTGATCTCGCCGCGGCCTCGGAGCGCCGCGAGCGCCGAGCGCTTGAGGTGCTTGTAGGCTTGGCCGCTCTCGGGGTGGTCCTTCTGGAAGTGCCCCATCTCGAGGACCGCGCTCGCGAGGGCGATGAAGAAGCCCTGGAAGCCCGACGCCGGGTCGTCGAGCCCGACGGTGCGCTCCGCGCCCCGCATGGGCTCGCGCTCGCTCTCGCGCGCGGACTCGGGCTCGAGGAGCTCCTTCAGCTCCAAGCGGAGCTCGCGCGCCGACTGTTGCCGGTCGGCCGGGTCCTTCTGGATGGCGCGGAGGATGACCTCCTCGAGGAGCGGATCGATGTTGCGGAGGAGCTTGGAGGGCGGCGGCGGCGTCTCCCGAGCGTGCTTGAGGAGCGTCTCCACCGGGTTCTCGGAGACGAAGGGCGGCCGGCCGGTGACGAGCTCGTAGAGCGTGATGCCGCACGCGTAGATGTCGGTCCGGGCGTCCACGGCGTCGCCCCGGCCTTGCTCCGGCGACATGTACTCGGGCGTGCCGCAGATGACCCCGAGGCCGAGCTGCATCTCGGCGTCGTCCTGGCGGTTCTGCAGGGAAGCGATGCCGAAGTCGCAGACCTTCACCAGCTCGAAGGTGTTGCCCTCGTCGTCGCGGCTGGGGACGAGCACGATGTTGTCGGGCTTGATGTCGCGGTGGACGATCCCGTTGTCGTGGGCGACGCTGAGCGCGGCGCACACCTGGACCAGGATCTCCGCCGCTCGCTCCTTGCTGATGCGGCGCTCCTCGTCGAGGAGGCTCTGGAGCGTCCGCCCCTGCAAGAACTCCATCACGATGTAGACGAGCCCGTCGGACTCCTGACCGAAGTCGAGCACCCGCATGATGTTCGGGTGGTCGAGCTGGCTCGCCGCGAGCGCCTCGCCGTGGAAGCGCTTCATGAAGCCGACGTCGTTCTGGTAGTGCGGGTGCAGGACCTTGATCGCCACGGTGCGGCGGAGATCGCGGTGGCGGGCTTTGTACACCGCTCCCGCGGCGCCGCTGCCGATGAGCGAGTCGATGGTGTATTTGCCCTGGGCGATGTCGCGACCGACGAGGGGGTCGCGCCCGGAGGTGGGCGTCAGCTCCCCGCCCGACGCGATGTCGATGCCACGGGCGAGCTCGAGCGCGGCCGAGGCCTCGGCGTCGATGCGCTCGCTCTTGCTGCCGGTCTTGGTGTTGCGGCGCGCGGGCTTGGGGCCGCGCGTCGTCGTCTTCTTCTTCCGCCCCTTGGGGGCCTGGCTCATCGAGTCGATCGCCGGGGTCGGCGTCGGCGCGCGCGAGGGCCCCGGCGAACCCTCGGGCATCCGCACGAGCGTGACCGAGTCGTCGTCGTCGGAGTCCGGCATCGCCGAGGCGGGCTCGGCCGTAGTGGCGGGTGGCGGCTCGGGGGCGGCGGCCTCGGGCTCTGGCTCCGGCTCCGGCTCCGGAGGGGGCGTGGCGACCGTCTCTGGCCCTGGGAGCTCCGTCGCGAAGAGGTCGAGCGACGGGAACTCCGGGATGTCCGGCATCGCCACCAGGTCCTCTTCGGCGCCCTCCTTGGGCGGTGGAGGCGGCGCGCTCGTGAGCACGGGCGGCGGCAGGCTCGGGATCTCGGGGATCGCGACGGCGGGGGGCGGCTCGTCGTCGACGACGATGCTGACGCTGTTCTCGAACACGACGCTCACGCTGAGCGAGGGATCGGTCGCGAGCGAGCCGTTCGGGACGTCGGCGTCGGGATCGAAGACGACGCTGAGGCTCAGCGACGCGTGGGACGGATCCGGCGCGTCGGCGCCGCTCGGCGGCGCGATGATGGCGCGGCTCGTGGGCGCGTCGGGGCCGCTCATCGGCACCGCGAGCGTGTCCGAGAAGGCGTCGGGGGGCAGGGACGGGTGCTCGTCGCCGACCATCTGCGGCGGAGGTCCCGAGCGCGTCGTGGTGGGCCCGCCCGGCGACGAGAGCGCCTCGACCTGCTCCTGCTCGAGGAGCGCATAGAGCTGCGCGGCGTGCGCCCGATGCATCGGACGCACGGTGAGCGGGTACGCGTTGCCCCGCGGGATCCCAGCCGGCTCCGCGAGCAGGCTCACCGCGCTCCCGCCGACCTCGAGGCTGAGCGCGTGCGTGCCCGGCCGCGCCGGCGCCTTCTCGAGCGCGACGTGCACGGTCTCGTGCCGGAGCGCAGCGCGCACGATTTCCGCGAGCGTTCTCCGGTCGCTGAGCCGCGCGACCAGGTGCGGGAGGGTGCTCTCCACCGCTTCGTAGTGTATCCCGACGCTTCCATGTCAGGAGGGGCAACTTTGCAGTTCGTTCGGGGTGCGAAGCTGTCGGTGGCTCGACCACCAGCGCCGACCGTTGCCTACAGGCACGACGCGCGAAACACCGGGTAGAGGGGCGTCGTCGCGACCTCCCACGGCACGCTGGGCGAGGGGGCCGCGACGTTCACCGCCTCGTAGCCCGCGGCCTCGAAGAGCGCCGTCGTGCCCCGGTAGGCCTCCTCCGGCGAGATCCGCCCTTTAGTCTGAACGGGATAGGCCTCGACGACGCGCGCGCCGCGCCGGCGGCCGACGTCGACCGCGCCGCGCGCGAGCGCGGCGGCGACGCCTCGACCGCGCCACGCGGGGTGGACGAGGAGGCAGCCGAGCGAGAGGACGCCGTCGTCGTCGCCGAGGTCGAGCGCGCGGTACACGGACGTCCTGCGGAGCTTCGGCAGCTCGGCGCGCGGCGCGAGCTTGGCCCACCCGACGACCTCGCCCGCGGAGACGGCTACGATGCCCGCGGCGCGGGGGACGCGACCGGCGATCTCGGCCTCGAGCTCGCGGCGGTTCTCTTCGGGCGCGGTGGCGCAGCGCTCGAGCCACGCGTTCTTGTCGCCCTCGAAGTGGAGGTAGCGGCAGTAGCAGTCGCACGCCGCGCCCTCGAAGAGGCGCGCGAGCGACGGCAGGTGCGCGTCGCCCGCGTCCTCGACGGTCAGGTCCACGGGCCCGCCTCGGCGTGCGGAGCGAGCCGGTCGCGCTGGCCCGCCGCGCGCTCGCACGCGGCGGCGACGGTGAAGAGCGCCGGCTCGCCGAGCCGCGGCCCGACGAGCTGCAGCCCGACGGGCAGGCCGGAGGGCGTCGGCTCGACCGGCACCGAGAGGGCGGGCAGCCCCGCGAGGCTCGCGGGCAAGGTGTAGACGTCGCCCAGGTACATCGCGAGGGGATCGTGGGTCTTCTCGCCGAGCGCGAAGGCCGCCGTCGGCGCGGTCGGCGACGCGATCACGTCGACGCGCTCGAACGCTCGCTCGAAATCCCGGCGGACGAGCGCGCGCACGGCCTGGGCCTTGCCGTAATACGCGTCGTAGTAGCCCGCCGAGAGGACGAACGTGCCGAGGAGGATGCGGCGCTTCACCTCGCGCCCGAAGCCCACGTCGCGGGTGGCGCCGTACATGTCCGCGAGCGTGCCGCGGCCTCGCGTCCGCCGCTGCCCGTAGCGGACCCCGTCGAACCGCGACAGGTTGCTCGAGGCCTCGGCCGTGGCGACGACGTAGTACGTCGCGACCGCGTGCCGGGTGTGGGGCAGCTCGATCGGCACGAGGGTGGCGCCGGCCTCGACCAGTCGGGCGAGCGCGCGCTCGACCGACGCCCGGACGTCCGCGTCGAGCCCGTCCCCGAAATATTCGGCGGGGACGCCGACGCGTGTATTTTGCATCGGTCGCTCGCACGCCGCCTCGTAGTCGTCCACCGGGGCGTCGAGCGACGTCGAGTCGCGGGGGTCGTGCCCCGCGATCGCCGCGAGCAGGCGCGCGGCGCCGCGCACGTCGGTCGCCATCGGCCCCACCTGGTCGAGGCTGGAGGCGAACGCGATCAGCCCGAAGCGGGACACGCGACCGTAGGTGGGCTTCACCCCGACGACGCCGGTGAACGCCGCCGGCTGGCGCACCGAGCCGCCGGTGTCGGAGCCGAGGGCCCCGACGACGAGCCGCGCCGCGACCGCGGCCGCGCTCCCGCCCGAGGAGCCGCCAGGGGCGCGGGCGGTGTCCCACGGGTTCTTCACCAAGCCGTAGGCGCTGTTCTCGTTGGACGAGCCCATCGCGAGCTCGTCCATGTTCGTCTTGAGGCACACGACGGCGTCTTCGGCCTCGAGCCGCTCGACCACGTGGGCGTCGTACGGAGGAACCCAGCCCTCGAGGATCTTCGACCCCGCGGTCGTCGTCACCCCGCGGGTGCAGAGGGCGTCCTTGATCGCGATCGGGACGCCGGCGAGGCGGCCGAGGCGCTCGCCGCGGGCGCGCTTGTCGTCCACCCGGCGCGCGGCCTCGAGGGCGCGCTCGCGGCCAGGCTCGAGCACGGCGCCGAGGTCGGCGCGCGCGGCGGCGCGGGCGAGCGCGCGCTCGGCGAGCCCGACCGCCGACAGGCTCCCGTCACGCACGCGCTCGGCGAGGTCGACGAGGTGCACCGGTCACTCCCCGCAGTGCGGGACGGCGAAGCCGCCCTCGGTCGTCGCCGGGGCGGCGGCGAGCGCGGCCTCGCGCGGCAGCGACGGTCGCGGCGCGTCCTCGGCGAGCGGCGTCGCGACGCGGGCGGCGGCGAGCGACGCGACCTCGGTCGTGTCGACCTCGGACAGCGACGTGACGTAGCCGACGATCCGCTCGAGGTCCGCCCGGAGCGGCGCGACCTCTTCGTCGGCGAGGGCGATGTTGGCGAGCCTCGCCAGGCGACCGATCTCGGCGTCGTCGATCGTCGCCATGCTCACAGTCCGACCGCGCGCAGCGCCACGAGCGTGAGGTAGGCGACGGCCGCCGACAGGGGCACGGTGAGCACCCACGCGATCACGATGTTGCCGGCCACGCCCCACCGCACCGCCGACACGCGCTTGCTCGCGCCGACGCCCATGATGCAGGCGTTGATGCAGTGGGTGGTGGAGACGGGGATGCCGAGCTTGCTGGCCGCGAGGATCACGAGGGTCCCCGCGGTCTCGGCGGCGAAGCCCTGGAGCGGCGAGATCTTGATGATCTTCGTGCCCATCGTCTTGATGATCTTCTTGCCGCCGGCCATGGTGCCGAGGGCGATCGCGGTGGCGCACGCGAGGATGACCCAGGTGGGGACCTCGCCCGCCTTGTGGGGCAGCGACCAAGCGGGCAAGGCGCCGCCGCGCGCGGTGTAGGCCGCGAGCGCGAGCGTGATGACGCCCATCGACTTCTGGGCGTCGTTCGAGCCGTGCGAGAAGGCCATCGCGCAGGCGCTGACGAGCTGGAGCCGCCGCGAGCCCTTGTGCACGGTCGACGGCCGCATGCGGCGCACGATCCACAGGAGGCCGATCATCACGAAGAACGCGACGACGAAGCCGATCGCGGGGGAAGCGACGAGCGGGATGAGCACCTTCTGCTTGAGGGTGCTCCACTTGAACGCGGAGACGCCCGCGTGAGCGACCACGGCGCCGGCCAAGCCCCCGATGAGCGCGTGGGACGAGCTCGACGGAATCCCCCACCACCAGGTGAGCAGATTCCATATGCAGGCGCCGATCAGCGCCGAGAGCACCACCGTCTGGGTGACGACCTCGGCGTCGGCGAAGCCCGCGGCGATCGTCTTCGCGACCGCGGTGCCGGTCATGGCGCCGACGAAGTTGAAGATGCCGGCGATGATGACGGCGGTGCGCACGTGGAGCACGCCGGTCGACACCACGGTGGCGATCGCGTTCGCGGCGTCGTGGAAGCCGTTGATGAAGTCGAACGCGATGGCGACGACCACCACCGCGATGAGCACGGCGACGAACGACGTGTCGGCGACGGGCGGCGCGCTACCCATGCTTGACGGAGAGGTTGGCGAGCGTCGACGCCACGTGATCGCAGTGGTCGATCGCCTTCTCGAGGTCGTCGAGGACCTCGCGCTCGCGGATGAGCTTCTTCGCGTCGATGGTGTCGTCGTGGAACAGGGCGCTCACCGCCGACCGGAAGATCGCGTCGCCCTCTTTCTCCAGCTTGCGGAGCGTGCGGGAGGCGTCGATCAGGGCCTCGTATTTCGACTTGCGGAGGTTGGGGAGGGCGTCCTTCAGGATCTTCGTGCACTCGACCAGCTTGTCGATGAGCTCGATCATCGGGGGGGTGGGGGAGGCGACGCCGAAGAGGACGCACCCGCGGACCGCGCCGTTCGTGAGGTCGAGGATGTCGTCCAGCTCCGAGGAGAGCTTCTGGATGTCCTCGCGATCGATCGGCGTCACGAACGTCTTGGCGAGCGCCTCCTCGAGCTCGTGGACGATCGAGTCGCCCTTGTGCTCGAGGAGCTGGACCTTCTCCCGGACGCTCTCCGGCTTGATCTCCGGCTCCTTGAACTCGGCGAGCGCCAGCGCCGCGTCGTGGGCGACGGCCGCCTGGCGCTCGAGGAAGTCGTAGAAATGGTCCTCTTTCGGAAGAAGCCAGCGGACGACGCTCTCGATGCCCATTGCGTCGCCACCTTAGGAGAACGCCCGACCCCAGGGGAACCGAAAACGGGAATGAGGCATTTGCCGAGCAGTTACGAAGGGTTGGGAGGCTGCGGGGGCGGGGGCGGGGCCGCCGGCGCCGCCCCTGCGTCGGGGGTCGGCGGGTGCGGCGGCGGGTCGGGCGGCACCTCGTATTCCGGGGGCGGCCCCGGCGGGGCCGCGGCCGGCTTTCCGCACTGACCGCACGCGGTCGCCGACGCGGCCAGGAGGGCGAGCCCGATGACCGTGTAGGGATAGGTAGGGCGCCGGATCAAGGGAGCACGCGGAGCGAGAAGAGGTAGTCGCCGGTCTGGGTCGCGCCGAAGCCGTCGCCCTGGATGCGGAGGTAGTGGTCGGCGGCGGCGCCCCCGTTCTTGATCGTGACGCGGCCGGCCCGCGCGACGAGGTCGGCGTACACCGACGCGTTGAAGTCGGTGCCGGCGACGATCTCGGCGCTGCCGTCGAGGTTCGGGACCCACGACAGCTCGACCGTGGCGTTCGCGGGGACGTTCACCCTGTAGACGTCGACCTCGTCGGTCACGGCGACGCGCCCCTTGATGACCGCGGGGAGGGCGCCGATGGCCTGCGCCGCGCCGGTCGTGGAGTGTGCGCCCGCCTGCTCGTCGATCAGCGTGGCGGCCGTGACCGACGGTCGCACGTCGAAGCCGTAGTCCGCGGCCGCGCCCCCCTTGAGCGCGCCGTCGAGGACGATGAAGTAGTAGTCCCCCGCGTTCGCGGTGGTCGTCACCGGGAACGAGAACGTCTGGGTCGTCTTCGGGCCCTCGGAGGCGCCGCCGGTGAACAGATCGCTGAGCTTTCCCTTGCTCCCGATGACGTAGGTCGACGGGACGATCTTGCCTCCGGTGCCGACGACGTCGACGGACGCGATGCCGACCGCCGCCGCGACGTTCATCTTGTAGAGCTTGGTCTCGAAGCTCTTGCCGAGGACGCCGCTCGCCGGCGTTCCGGCGGCGAGCACGGTCGGCGCGCGCGGGGCGATCTTCACCGCGTCGCCGGGGGCGCTGAACGTGAGGGTGGGCTTCGCGCCGCCGGGGGCGTTCGCCCCGGCAAAGGCGACGGCGCCGGTCGCGAGCGGGTCCGCGAGGACCGTGATCTGCGCCTCGGTGATGCTCATGAAGTCGGTCGACAGGAGCGAGACCCCGGTGCCCTGC
>JAEUKG010000375.1 GCA_016794325.1 Myxococcales bacterium
GCTCGACCCCGCCGCCGTCGCCGACATCGCCCGCCGCACCCTCGCCGAGGCGCGCGGCGCGCGGCGCGCCAAGATCCACGCCTGCGCCGAGGACGCGGCGAACCTCGAGGCGCGCCGCGGCGAGCTCGGCCTCGCCGCCGAGCACGTGCAGGTCGCGGTCGACCCCGACCTCCCGCGCGGCTCCCTGCGCGTCGAGACCGATCTCGGCTCGCTCGACGCGAGCCTCACCGTCCAGCTCGAACGCCTCGCCGCTGCGATCCGAGATGCCCTCGTCCGCTCCTGAGCCCCTCCCCGCGCCGTCCCACCGGACGAACGTGATCCTCTTCGCCTGCACGGTGGTGAGCGTCTTCGTCACCGCCGCGTCCGGCGACAAGGAGCCGTTCTTCTCGAAGGCGGCGCTCCTCCACGGCGGGCAGTTCACGGCCGCGCTCCTCGCGATCCTCGTCGCCCACGAGCTCGGGCACTTCGTCGCCTCGCGCATCCACCGGGTGGAGGCGTCGCTCCCCTACTTCATCCCGCTGCCCTTCCTCTCGCCGTTCGGCACGATGGGCGCGGTGATCCGCATGCGCGGAACGATCACCACTCGCCGCGCGCTCCTCGACATCGGCGCGTCCGGGCCGCTCGCCGGCCTCGCGGTGGCGCTGCCGATGTACGTATGGGGCGTCTCCCACAGCCGCCTCGTCGCCGCGAGCCAGGAGGGCATGGTCGAGCTCGGCGAGTCGATCGCGCTCAAGCTGCTCGATCGCTACGCCGGGCCAACTATCCCTACAGGGATGGAGCTCGAGCTCTCGCCGGTGGCCTTCGCCGCGTGGGCCGGGCTCTTCATCACGATGATCAACCTGCTCCCGGTGGGGCAGCTCGACGGCGGGCACGTCGCCTATTCGCTGTTCGGCCCCCGCCAGGACGCGATCGCGCGCAACGTCCACCGGGCCACGCTCGTCTTCTTCTTCGTGAACGTCGTCGGCTTCTGGTCGCGCGACCTCCAGGCCGGGCTCCGCTTCGAGCACCTCGGGCGTCACGTCGGCAACAGCGTCTTCTGGCTGGTGTGGTTCGAGATGCTGGCGATCCTCGGCTCCCTCTCGCGCCGCGCCAACGACGAGCGTCGGCCGCCCGAGAAGCTCAGCGCGCGCACCCGCGCCATCGCGACCCTCGGGCTCGTGGGGCTCGCGAGCGTGGGCCAGAAGCAGAGCTCGCCGGTGTATTGGGTCGTGTGGTTCGCGGCGCTCGCCGGGCTCCTCGTCATGGAGTGGAGGGTCGGCTGCCTCTCGAAGCACGACCTGTTCGACCACCCGCCCACCGGCGCCGAGCCCCTCGGGGTCGGCCGCGCGGCGATCGCGGTGATCACCCTCGTCGTCTTCGCGCTGCTCTTCATGCCGACGCCGATCGCGATGTAGGCGCGATCCGCGCGGCGATTTCACCGCGCGCTCAGCGATTCCTCACCGTGGGACCGCGGCGTCGGACCGTCCCGTCGTGGATACTCGGAGCATCACGCTCATGGAGGCGGCATGCGCAAGGTAGCGGTTCTCGTCGCGGTCGGTTGGGTCGGTGTCGCGGCAGCGGCGGCGGCGTGCGGTGACGATCCCGCGACCCCCGGCGGCGCCGCCGCCGACGCGGCTCCCGAGGCCGCGACCTCGGACGGGGGGACCTCCGACGCGACCCCCGACGCCGCGGCCGTCGACGCCGCCGCGGACGCCGACGGGGCGGTCGCGCGGCCGAACGAGGTGGTGAAGGTCGCCACCGGCGGCTACCACTCGTGCGCGCTCCTCGGCAGCGGCAAGGTCTGGTGCTGGGGCAACAACATGGCCGGCCAGCTCGGGCTCGGCTCGAGCGACGGCGACGCGCACCCGACCGCGACGCTGGTTCCGGGGATCACCGACGTCGTGGACGTCGTCGTCGGGCGCTACACCACGTGTGTCGTTCACAAGGACGGCAAGGTGCGGTGCTGGGGGCTGAACTCGCATCGGCAGCTCGCCGTCGACGCCGCCGGAGACGCCTCGTGCACGATCTTCGGCGCGGCCACGTCCTGCCGCCTCGCGCCCGTCGAGCTCCCCATCGCCGGCACCCTCGTGAAGCTCGCGCTCGGGTTCGACTACGGGTGCGCGCTCTCGAACCAGGGAGGGCAGGCGCAGATCCGCTGCTGGGGCGGCAACGCGTTCGGGCAGCTCGGCCACGACTCGGCGGCGGACGACACGTGCACCTACCTCGGCGCCGCGACCCCGTGCAAGGCGCAGCCGACGGTGGTCTCGGTGACGAACGCGACCGATCTCACCGCCGGCTACCATCACGTCGCCGCGATCGTGCAGGGCGGCGCGGTGCACGTCTGGGGCGGGAACGAGGACGGGCAACACGGCACGGGGGCGAAAGACGGCGCGCCGCACCCCGTCCCCGTGGTCGTCCCCGGCGTCCAGGCGGCGTCGCTCGTGCCCTCGACCGGCAGCGCGGGCTACACCTGCGTCGTCACGCCCGCGGGGAAGTGGAGCTGCTGGGGGGCGAACGCCGAAGGGCAATGCGGGCAGCCCTTCGCCCCCGCAGCCACGCCCGCGACGCTCGACGTCACGAGCGCGAGCGCTGGCGCCGGAGGGAGGCACGTCTGCGTCCTGTCCCCCGCGAGCGTGGTGTCGTGCTGGGGCGACAACTCGAGCGGCGAGCTCGGGCGCGATCCCGCCGACGCGGGCACCAGCACGCCGACCCCCGGCGTCGTCGGCGGCGTGTCGAACGTCAAGCGGATCTCCGTCGGCGGCTTCAACGCGTGCGCGATCAAGACCGACGACTCCGTCTGGTGTTGGGGCCGCTTCTCCCAAGGCGAGTCGGGCCGCGATCCCGCGCTCGGCGGGGTCGGCCACGTGCCCGTCCAAGTCGCCGGCGTCGGCCAGATCCCGGATTGACGGCCTCGAGGCGCGGCGCGACACCGGGGCGTACATCGCCCTACATGCGAAGGAGAGCCGCGCTCGGCCGAGTCGCGCTATAGAGAGCGGCCGGCCCTGGGGGGGCTCGACGATGACCACCGCTCCGTCTCGTGTACCGACGTTTGGCGTCGGGCTCGCCGTCGCTGTCCTGTTCGGCACCGGAGCCCTCGCGTGGCACGACATGGCGGCCCAGTCGCGAGGGACCGAGCTCGTCACGAGCACCTACGAGGTCACGCTCGCGCTCGACTCGGTGGCGGCGCGCCTCGTCGAGACCGAAGACGCGTACCGCGCCTACGTCGACGGCCGCGACGCCGCGAAGCTCTCGGCCGCGAAGGCGGCCGGCGAGTCGGCGCGCGCGCGGCTCGTCGACGCGCGGGCGAGCGCGACGGCCTCGGGGACGCCGGCCGAGCTCGGCGAGCTCGGGCCCGCGCTCGATCGCTACCTCGCCACCCTCGCGAAGGCGAGCGACCTGCCCCCGGCGAGCCAGCGCGCCGAGGTCGCGGCCATCACCGAGGCCCGCCTCGCGCTCACCGACCGCATCACCCGCATCATCGCCGACGAGGCCCGGCTGCGCGCCGAGCACGAGGCCAAGGCGAGCGCGAGCCGCGAGGCCACCGCGCGCGCGATGCTCGCGAGCTCGCTCCTCGGCGGCTTCTTGCTCGTCTTCTCGTTCGCCCTCCTCGCCCGAGAGAACAAGGCGCGCGCGGTGGCCGAGGCGCGCGCGCTCGCGCGCGAGCGCGAGCTCGAGACGACGCTGTCGAGCATCGGGGACGCGGTCGTCGTCACCGACGAGCGCGGCGTGGTCGTGGACGTCAACGCCGCGGCGGAGGCGCTCACCAAGCGGACGCGCAAGCAGGCGCGCGGGCAGGCGATCGGCGCCCTCCTCGACCTCGACGAGGCGGAGGCCGCGGGGGTCAAGCGCGCCCTCGAGAGCGGGCAACCGCTGACCCTCGGGGCGGGCCACGCGGCGACGGACACCTCCGTCCGCTACGCGGGCACGCTCGCCGCCATCCGGACGGAGGAGGGCGAGGTCCTCGGTCTCGTCGGCGTCCTGCGCGACGCCGAGGCCGCGCGCCGGGAGGAGCGGCGCTTCCGTCGGATCGTCGAGTCCGGCCCCGACGCGATCGTGATCGCGAAGCCGGACGGGACGATCTGGCACGTGAACGACCGGCTCACCGAGCTCTTCGGCTACGCGCGCGACGAGCTCGAGGGGGCGGCGATCGAGAAGCTCTTGCCCGAGCGCTTCCGCAAGGCGCACGTCGCGCACCGCACGAGCTACCACGCGACGCCCTCGATCCGGGCGATGGGTCAGGGCAACCTCCGGCTCCTCGGGCGCCGCAAGGACGGCGTCGAGTTCCCCGCCGCGATCAGCCTCGCGCCGCTCGAGATGGCCGACGGCGCGTACGCCATCGCCGCGATCCGAGACATCACCGAGCAGATCACCGCCGCCCAGGCGCTCCGCCACGCGAAGGAGCAGGCCGAGGTCGCGAACCGCGAGCTCGAGGCCTTCAGCTACTCCGTCGCCCACGACCTCCGCGCGCCGCTCCGATCGATCGACGGCTTCAGCCACGCGATCCTCGAGGACTACGGGCCGTCGCTCGACGACACCGGCAAGGAGTACCTCGGCCTGGTCCGCCAGTCGGCGCGCCACATGGCCGAGCTCATCGACGACCTCCTCGCGCTCTCGCGCGTCGCGCGCACGGAGCTCCACCGCGAGAAGGTCGACCTCGCCGAGAAGGCGCGCGCGGTCGCGGCCGAGCTCTCGCGTCGTGAGCCCGGTCGCGCGGTGACGTTCGTCGTCCCCGATTCGCTCCCGGGAGACGCCGACCCGCGGCTCGTCACCATCGCCCTCGAGAACCTGATGGGCAACGCCTTCAAGTTCTCGGCGCGGGCGAAGGAGCCGACGATCACGGTGGGCTCCGTCGAGAGGGACGGCGAGCTCGTCTACTTCGTGCGCGACAACGGCGCCGGCTTCGACATGGCCCACGCGAGCCGTCTGTTCACCCCGTTCCAGCGCCTGCACGCCGACAAAGACTACGAGGGCACCGGCATCGGCCTCGCGACCGTGCAACGGATCATCACCCGCCACGGCGGGCGCATCTGGGCCGAGGCCAAGGTCGGCGAGGGCGCGACGTTCTTCTTCACCCTCGGGTGAACGCTCAGCGCGCCTTGGTCGCCGGCGCGACCGCGATCGCCGAGGCGCTCGCCTCGCGGGTGGTGCTCGCGCGGAGCGTCGGCGCGGTCACGCCCTGCGCCTTCTGGCCGGCGAAGTAGGCGCGGAGCATCTCGCGGGCGACGGTGTTCGCCTTCACGTGCCACACCGCCTGGTTGACGACGAGGACCGCGATCGCGACCTGCCGCTGGTTCGGCTGCGGGTGGCTCGGCGCGAAGCCGGTGAACCAGGTGTAGTACCGCTGCGTCTGGGCGTCGGTGAGCGTGCCCGTCTTGCCGGCGACCTGGATGTTCGGCAAGAAGCTCTTGCCCTTCGCGTCGTGGAACGCGCGGTAGCTCGTCCCCTCCGCCACCGTCTGATCCATCATCGTGGTGACGGCTTGCGCGGTCTCCGCCTTCATCGCTCGACGCACGGGGTGCGCTTCGCGTGCAGTATACATCGAGCTGCCGCTGCTCGAGAGCACCTCGGCGACGAGCTGGGCCCGCGGGATCTCGCCCCCGCGGGCGACCGTCGCCGAGAGCGTGGCCGCGTGGAGGGGCGACAGGGTCGTGTTCCAGAAGCCGGCGGCGGTGCGCGCGAACGCGAGCGGCTCGTGCGGCATCTGGAGGGCGCTCGCCTGCACCGGGACGTCGAACGGCAGCGCGGAGCCGAAGCCGAAGCCCTTGGCGAACTCCTCGAGCTGGTTCGGCTTCAGGTTCCGCTGGGCGAGCCGCGCGAAGACGGTGTTGATGCTGCGGCCCATGGCGCCGGACAGGGTCGTGCACCACTTGTCGCGGTGCGCGTCGGGCTCGAGATCCGACGGCATGATCCGCTGCTCGCCGCCGGAGTAACACTCCTTCACGTCGGGGCTCACATTCGCGACCTCGACGAGCGCCGCGCCGGTGACGATCTTGAAGACGCTCGCGGCCGGCGCCGTCGCCTCCACGCAGAGGTCGCGGGCAGGGCCCTTCTCGACGTGGCTCGCGTACGCGAGGATGTGCCCGGTCTGCACGTCCATCATCACGATCGCCGACTCCGGCAGGTGATGGAGGGTCATCAGGCTCTCGGCGGTGCGCTGGAGCTGCGGGTCGACCCAGAGCTTGGCGACGCGCTTCTCGGGCAGGGCGAGCGTCGCCCCGGACTCGTCCGCGGTGATCTTCGTGAGGTCGGCCCCCGCGAGCGACGGCGGGGCCGGCGCACGGGACTCGAGCCGCGACAACAAGGAGGGGCTATCCTGGCTGCCCATGCCCCCGTCCGCCCGCGCGACCCGAGTCTCGAGCAGCTGTCGCGCGGCCGGTATCGCCACGACGGGCGCGGCGGCGGCGACGGCGACGAGGGGCCCAACCCAAAAGCGCGTCCGTAGCATCGACGAGGGTGTGTCATGGGCGCACTCGGTGGGCCAAATATTCGAGGGTGGCGCGGGTCCAACCGAGCTCCCGCGGCACGCGCAAAATCCAGAGGCAATCCGATGAGATGGGTGTGGTTCTTCGGCGCCGTGGGCGCCCTCATGCTCCAGCCCGGGGTCGCCGGCGCGGCGCCCGGCGGCGTCGTCGTCGAGGGCGGCGGCGCGAGGGCGATGGTGGACGTCGACGTGGCCGCTCGCGTCGTTCGCCGGCGCGCGTGCCAGGGCGAGCCCTGCTCACCCGGCGGAGCGTCGGAGCCGATCGCGATCGCCACCCCGGCGTGGCTCGAGCTCGACCTCGCCG
>JAEUKG010000377.1 GCA_016794325.1 Myxococcales bacterium
GGGCGAGGTCGACGCGCAGTACCGCTCGCTCGAGGACTACGTCTTCGCGGAGCTCTCGTACAACGAGGCCAAGACCTGCTGCTGGAACTCGACCAACGCGCAGATGGCCGACATCGTCATCGACTTCGCCAAGAAGGAGAAGGCGCGGAACGACGCCGCCGGCGTGTGCAAGCAGCCGACCCCGTTCAAGGCCACCCGCGGCGGCTACGACACCTGGAAGCAGCACGCGGCGTCCCTCGGCCGCGCGGCCCAGTGGAAGGAGTGGAGCGAGGACGAGCCCTGCGCGCAGCGCGGCACCGCCGAGGACGCGCTGACCGAGGCCGGCAAGACCGAGATGTGCCAGTGACCGCCTGAGCCTTTCGGCCCAGCGGCGCGGGTGAGCGGTCGCCGCCTCCCGTCGAACGGTAGAACCCCAGAGCGTCTCGCCGCGTCTTACCGACGCGATGAAGATGCCTGGGGTTTCGACCGTTGGGGGGTTCGTGCGCAGGAGGTGGGCGGTGGTGCGCGGCGCGGTGGCGCTCTCCTGGCTCGTGGCCGGGATCGCCCTCGTCCCCCACCGGATCTGCAAGCGCGGCGCGGACGCCGCGTTCGACGGCGCGAGCCCCGAGGTGAGCCGCCTCGCCGACTCCGTGGACGGGTGGACGCGCGACGCCGTCACCGAGTCGCAGTTCCGCACCGGGAGCCGGCGCTTCGACCAGGAGTGGTACTACGGCACGTACATGATGGCGGCGATGGCGTTCGGCCAGCTCGCCGCCCAGCGCCCCGAGGAGCGCGCCGCGCGCATCGCGGCCATGGAGCGCTGCATCGACGCGCTGCTCGCGCCGCGCGGGCGCGCGTTCGACGCCGAGGGCTGGGGCGAAGATCCGATCGACTCGCTCGCGGGGCCGCACGGACACGCCGCGTACCTCGGCTACACGAACCTCGCGATCTCGCTGCATCGGTCGCTCGTCCCCGGCTCTCGCTACGACGCGATCGGCGCGCGCATCACCGAGGCGCTCGCGCGGCGCGTCGAGGCGAGCCCGTCGGCCCTCGTCGAGACCTACCCCGGCGTCACCTTCCCCGTCGACACCGCCGCCGTCGTCGGGTCGATAGGCCTCGCCGACCGCGCGTCGGGCGGCGACCACCGCGCCGCGATCGCCAAATACGTGGCCGCCATCCGCGCGCACTTCATGGTCGACGGCCTGCTCGTCCAGATCGCCGCCCCCGACGGGGCCCACCTCGACGCCGCGCGCGGATCGGGGACCGCCCTCGCGTCGTATTTCGTGTCGTTCGCCGACGTCGACCTCGCCCGCGATCTGTGGACCGGGGCAAAACGTGCACTCTACACGGACGTCGCGGGCTTCGGGGCGCTCCGCGAGTACCCGCAGGGGGCGAGCGGCGGCGGCGACATCGACTCCGGTCCCATCGTGCTCGGCCTCGGCGTCGCCGCGAGCGGCTTCGCGATGGCGCCGGCGCGCATGTTCGGCGATCGCGAGGCCTTCGCCGGGCTCTGGGCGACCGCCCACCTCTTCGGCGCGCCCTACGACGACGGCAAGACGCGCACCCACCTCACCGGCGGCCCCATCGGCGACGCGATCCTGCTCGCGATGATGACCGCGACCCCGGCGCCGCCGCCGCCGAGCGCGATGTTGATCTCGAAGCGAGGTGTCCGATGAGGTCGAAGCGGTACGCGTGGTTCGGGGTGGTGGTCGTCGCGCTCGTGGTCCTCCACGAGGTCCTGCTGCGGGTGCTCGCGCGCGAGCACGTCGCCCACGCGCTCCTCGGCGCGGGCAACGCGATGCCGCCCCTCGTCGCCGCGGCGCTCGGCGCCGGCTTCTTGGTCCTCCGGTTCGTCGTGATCGTCGTCTTGCCGGGCGCCCTGCCCTTCGTCGCCGCCCGGTACGTCTTCCGAGCGGTGCGCGAGCGGAACAAGGACCCCGAGCCCGCGGCCGCGCCCCAGGCGTGAACCCAAGGTGTGGCGCGGGGCCCACAGTCGCGCCGCCGGTGTCAGGCCCGCGCGATCGCCGCGCCGCTCGCCCCGTGAGGCCGAGGCGCCGGGCGGCGCCCCGAGCCGCCCCGGCGGGCGACGGGGCGACCGCGGGGCACGGCGCTTGCGAAGGCGGGCCGCGCCGCGACATCCCGCGGCCCTTGGCTTCTGGAGGACACATGCTTCGCTTCACGTTCGTGATGGCGGCGGCGGGCTCTGCCTTGCTCGCCGTCGCTTGTGGTGGCTCGTCTCGCGCCTGGGATGATGGGGAGCCGCAGCGCGTGAGCTGCTCTTCGTCGAGCGGCGGCTCGTCCAGCTCGAGCTCGAGCTCGTCGAGCGGAGGGCAGCGCGACGCCGGCTCGACGTCGTCGAGCTCCTCGTCGAGCTCCTCGTCGAGCTCCTCGTCGGGAGCGTCGTCGGGCGGCTCGTCGTCGGACCCTGCGGGCATGTGCGCCCCGGGGGTCACCTGCGGCGGCACGAGCTACTGCGAGGACCGGTGCTACGGCGACGGCTGCTGCCTGCTGTCGTGCAGCTGCGACGCCCGGCCCAACGATCCCGCCGCCCGGCTCTCGTGCAACCTGTACTGCAAGTAGACTCTTGCAGTATTCGGCGGTCGCGACTAGGTTCCGGGCTCCCGGGAAACCGGGGATCGGGGCGTAGCGCAGCCTGGTTAGCGCACTAGACTGGGGGTCTAGGGGTCGGTGGTTCGAATCCACTCGCCCCGACTGGGTCGGGCAGGAAGCTGCCCGGCCCCAGTCGGTCGTCCAAAGCGACGCAAGGCACCTCAAGGTGCCGCGCGCTCCGCCGTTCGAACGAGCCATGTCCATCTCGGCTCTGTCCTCCGCGGGCGCGCTCTTCGAGCGCGCTCAGACCCGGCTCAACACCTCCGCCGAGCGGCTCGCCTCGGGCAACGCCGATTTCGCCAAAGAAACCGTGGCTTTGGGGCAGGCCAAGGTGCAGGCCGAGATCGCCGCGACCGTCGCCAAGACGGTCACCCAGACGACGGGCGCCCTCCTCGACATCCTCATCTGACGGCGACGCGCCGACGCGCCGGCGCCTTCAACCGCCGAGCTCCTCCGAGAGGACGGGATCCCGCTCGATGGCGGCGCGCAGCGCCTTCTTCGCGAGGCCGAGGCGGCTGCGCACCGTGTTGCGGGGCACCTGCATCGCGGCCGCGATCTCCTCGAGCGACCAGCCGAGCATGAAGCGGAGCGCCATCGCCTCCGCCTGCTCGACCGGGATACGGGTGAGCAGATCGCGCACGATGGCGGTGCGGCGCGCGGCCGCGGCCTCGCCCTCGGGAGCGCCCTCGCTCGCGGGGAGCGCGTCGGGGAGCGCCGCGTCGTCGCGCCGCGCCCGCGCCGCGCGCGCGCGCTTGGCGGCGTCGATCGCCACGCGGGCCGCGATGCGGGCGGCGAAGCCGTCGGGCTCGCACTCGCCGCGGAAGCTCGGCAAGGCCTGGATGAACGCGAGGAGCGCGTGTTGGATCACGTCCTCGAGCTCCGGGTGCGAGCGGCCGAGCACGCCGGCCACCGCGCGACGGACCCGCGGAGCCACGGACTTCAGGGCCCCCTGCACGGCGGCGACGTCGCCCGCCGACGCGGCGCGCGCGAGCGGGTGCGTCGGCAGGACGGGGACCTCGAACGCCGTGAACGGGGTGGCGGGGGTGAACGGTGACATGGGCTCGGCCTCGGTGAATCGGGTTTCGGCTCAGCGTGAGGACATCCGCCCCTTGGCCGGCGCGGCCGCAGCCGCGGCGCGGAAGAAGCCGGAGCGCTGCGGGGGCGCGCTGTCCCGGTCGACGACGGGGACGAGCCACGAGCGCACCACGCGCTCGAGATCGGCGACGGTGCGGAGGCCGTCGAGCTCGACCAGCGGAAGATCGGCGCCCGCGATCTCCTCGAGGCGGAGGACGACGAGCACGAGATCGAGGGGATCGAGGCCGAGATCGCGCTCGAGCTCGAGGTGAGGGCGGATGTCGGCGGCGTCGCGATCCAGGTGCATCGCCAGGGCCACCGCCACGAAGTCTTCGGAGAAATCGACCATGATCGTTTGCCTTGCTTTCGGAGAGCGCCGCGCGTCCTCGATCGGATCAGGGGCGGGTGGTCACCCGAACGATCACCGGGCGCCCGAAATGAGTCGCAGAACCGGGCCCCGTCCCCTGGACGCGCGCCGGTCCA
>JAEUKG010000962.1 GCA_016794325.1 Myxococcales bacterium
AAAAGCGCGCGGCGCCGCCGCGCGCGCCGTCCACGGACGGACGGCGCTCGCCACGTGTCATCGCGGAGAGGCTCGCGCCTCTCGGCGTGGAAACGAAAGGTCCCACCCCGCGTCGCGCGACTCGGTCGCGCCCGGACGGCGTCCAGAATCGACCCTGGGGCCTCTTCAGCGCTTGGGGGGCAAGAGCCGCGGCCCGCCGGCGCTCGGGCCCGACGCCACGCCCCGATGGAGCACGATGGATCGCCCAGCCGCGCGGCCGTGATCGAACGCGCGGCTCTTGCGCTCGCCGGCGTAGCGGACGTGGCGCACGTAGGGGTGGCGTTTCCGGTAAAAGTCGTGGAGGTCCGCGTCTTTGACCCACACGATCCCGTCCCTGGCGTCGGCCGCAGCGCCGCGCGAGAGCTTCTCCATCATCCCGGTCATCACACCGGAGAGGAAGGTGCGGCGCTCGCGGTCGGAGGTCGTCCCGGTCGCGTGTTTGTGCTCGCGCCAGAGGCGCTCGCTCGTGGTCTTCATGAAGTCCCACACGTACGACGCGATCTCGAGGTTCTCCGGCGTGCCGCAGATCTCGAGCACGCTGCCGGTCTTGCCCTCGAGCGGACGGTACGCCGGCACCCAGATGCCCTCGACGAAGAAGTGGCGCGCGAGGATGACGGCGAGGAGCCGGTCGGGCTCGTACACGCGGCCCCGCGGCTCCCCGAGGTGCCGGAAGCGGTAGCCGCGGGCCGCGGCCGAAGACGCGAGGTCGACGTTGTACTTGAGGAGGAGCCGCTGCGCGGCCACCATCGCGGCCTCGGCCTCGTGCCGGTTGTCGCTCTGAGCGAGCGCGAGGAGCCGCGTGATGCGCTCGATCACGCGGTCGTGCGCCTCGCCGCGGGCCTCGGGCGTCCCCGCGGCCGCAGCGTCGATCCCGAGGCGCGTGGCGACCTCGCGGAAGGCGGGCCCGTTGGCGGTCTCGTCGTGGATGCCGAGCGACTCGTCCACGTATTGGTGCGCCATCTCGTGCTTGAGCACCTCGACCGAGACCGGCCAGGGCTGCGCGACGAGCAGCGCGCGGGAGAGCTCGAGGGTCCGTGTCGTGTGCACCCAACGGCCGAGGCGGCTCGCGCCCTCGCCGAGGACGATCTCGGGCGGGCGCAGCGCTCCGCGGAAGAACGTCTCGTTGATGCGGACCCACTCGCGGCGGAGCTCTCGCTGCAGCGCGAGCTCGAGCGCGCGGGTGAAGGGCGGGCTTCGAGTGGGCTCGGGCCGGCTCAGCGCGGCAGCTCCACGGTGTAGAGCCAGTCGCCGGTCTTCTGGCGAGGCCGGTGGCAGTCGAGGCAGATGGCGGGCTCGCCCGAGTAGATCGGCTCGCCCTCGGCGTCGAACTCCGCCCAGAACCATTTCCCGCCGCGCTTCTCCATCGCGGCGACGTGGCTGAGCGACCGGCGCGAGTAGATGTCCTTCACGATGATCGACCCCTCGGGCCAGGCGGTCGCGGGCTTGCCGTCGATGGCCTGGGCGAGGGGAGCGTTCACGAACACCTCGACCTCGCTGCCGTGGGCGGTGTTGCTCGCCATCTTGAAGGGATAGCGGGGCGCGTGCGCCCACGAGCGATACCCCGCGTCCGCGCGCACGCGGTTCCACAGGTCCATCGCTCGGCCTGGGTCCTGATCGTCGCCGCAGGAGGTCACCCCCGCCACGAGGGCGAGGGCGAGGAGGCGCGCCCGATCAGAACTTGTACGTCCCATTGATGTTGAGGAAGCCGATCTGCGACGCGTATTTGCCGTCGGCGCTGGGCGAGCGAGAGGCGCCCTGCAGGCGATCGAACTTGTTGTTGTTCCCCGTGTCGACAGGCACGAAGAAGATGTGGTTGTAGCTGCCGGCGAGCTCGAAGTGCTTGCCGAACTCGTATTTGCCGCCGAGCGTCGCGTAGACGCGCTGCGAGTCGATCGTCGACGCGTCGATCGTCGACTTCGGCACCGCGGGCGTGGTGAAGCCGAGGCTGAAGAACCCCTCGAGCTCGGGCATGAACCAGTACGCGGCGCCGGCGCGGAGCCCGTAGGCGTTCTGCCAGTTGCGCTCGACGTTGAGGATGATGTCCTGCGCCGCTTGGGGGTTGGCCGCGGAGCCGTCGGCCTCGTTGATCGGGCAGTCGGTGCCGGGCTTGACCACGCACTGGCGCTTGAACACGCTCCAGCGCACGAACTCGCCGTCGGCGCGGATCTCGAGCTTGTCGCCCGGGAAGCGGTGAGCGACGCCGAGGCGCACGATGTCCGGGTACGTCTGGAGGAAGTCGATCGGGTCGACGCCGGGCTTGCCGGAGCCGAGGACTTGGGTGAGCTCACCCTTCATGCGGGTGTCGCCGAAGCCGGGCTGGCTCGTGTACGACAGGCCGACGCGGAAGCGGTCCTTCATGCTGTAGCCGGCGAGCTTCTTCGGCTGCCAGTAGAGCCCGGCTCCAGCGCCGAAGTTGACGCCGTGAGCCTCGAGGAGCGAGCGGCCCTCGATGATGCGGCCGCTGCTGGACGCGAGGTCGTCCGAGCCGTCGGCGTTGCGCGCGCGCACGGTCTTGACGGTGTGGTAGACGAGGCTCCCGCTCAGGCCGACGGTGAGGTCGAGCGGCTCGATCGTGTAGGACGCTGCGAGCGTGTTGTAGATCGCGAGGATCTGCCCGCTGATGTTGTGCCAGCGCTGCACGCCGTCCTTCGAGCCCGGCACGCCGGGGGTGGCGTCGACGCGGTCCCACATCGCGGCGCCGCCGAACGGGATGTACGAGGCGACCCCGAGGCGGAAGTTGGTCCCGCCGAAGTCGGTCATGAAGCCGAGGAAGGGCAGCGCCAGCATGTTCTGGAGCTTGGCGGTGCCGGTGTTCGCCTGGAGGTACGTCGGGTTGTCGCGCTGCGCCGGATCCGACGGCGAGATCCCGTCTTCGCCGCGGTTGTACTGGGCGTAGCGGTAGAGCACCGACGCGTCGAGCGA
>JAEUKG010000409.1 GCA_016794325.1 Myxococcales bacterium
CACGTGCGCCCACTCGAAGTGATCGCGCCTACAGGCCGTAGCTCAGCGTGTAGGGGATGCACTTGTCGACGCGGGCCTTCACGCGCATGAAGAAGTCGCCGCCCTCGTCGGTCGTGCCGGCGCAGTTGTAGTCGAGCTCCACCGTGCCCGGGCTGTTCGTGCAGCAGCCCTTCGTCCCGATCTCGCTCGTGGCGGCCGTGCCCTTCGTGCACCCCTGGAACTCGGTGTCCCCGGTCTTGCACTTCACGAACATGCACACCTCGAGATCGGCCGCCGTCGTGCCCGCGGTCGCGCCGACGACGCAGCCGAAGCCGAAGTTGTCGGTGCCGGTGAACTTGTAGAAGTCGCGGTCGATGATGCCGTTGGCGACGCCGGCCTTCGTGACCTGGCCGTCGCAGTCGCTCTGGATCGGCAGGACCTTCGCCGCGGCCTCGCTGCCGCCGGCGTCGTCGGTGTCGTTGCACACGGGGGGATTGGAGCCGCCGTCGCCCGTCGAGGCGTCGGGCTCGCCCGCCGACGAGTCCGGGTCGCCGGAGCTGGAGCCGGAGTCGAGATCGGGCTCGTTGCTCCCGGCGTCGTACTTCGGGCGGGGCGCCGTCGTGCCGGCGTCGACCGCCGGGTCCCCGTTGTCGGTCCCGCAACCGATCCACACGAGCGCGAGGAGGGTGGAGGAGGCGAGGGCAGTGGCGATCTTGCGCATGCTCGGAGGAAGCGTCGCACGACCAAAACGCCAGCGCAAACCCGAGGGGCCGGCGCCGGCCCCCGAACACGCGGCCCGCCGCCGCTCCTGGGGGCTTCCGCCTGAGGGTTTCGGGGGAGCCGAGCCTGTACTAGGACCTCGCCCATGCCCGAGCTCACCCTCATTCGCGCGACGCTGATCTCCCAGGCGATGCACCTCGCATTCGGGCTCATGGCCCTCGTGGTGGGGGCGGTCGCGATCAAGATCATCGACCGGTTCCTGCTGCGGAAGATCGACCTCGAGGAGGAGATCGCTCGCGGCAACCTCGCCGCCGCCGTGCTCGCGGGCGCGCTGTGGATCGCCCTCGCGATGATCCTCTCGCGCAGCGGCTGAACGACTCTCGGACAGCGCCGGCGCGCGCGGTCAGCGATCGACGATCGTGTACGGCCGGTCCGGCTTGTCGTCGGTCCAGCCGATGCCGTACGCGGTCGCGTCGCCGATGCGGGCCTGCTTCAAGCCGGTGCAATATTCGCCCATGATGTCGTGCCGGTCGTCGGGACCGACCCGCTTCAGGCGGTAGAGATCGTACGCGCCGAAGAGGTGGAGCCCCTCGTGGGCGACGGTGACGGAGAGGTGCGTGAGCTCGTCTTTGCGGGGGAAGACGATGGCGATCTCGGGGTCGTTCTTGGGGTCGCTCGACGACGCGTACCAGGCGAAGTTTCGCGCCTGCGTGCTCTGCGGGAAATAGGTGAGGATCGCGACCGAGTCGTAGCCCTTCCTCTTGAAGTCGGCGACCACGCTCTCGAGGGGCTCGGCGACCGACATCTGGATCCCCTCGCGCGCGCGCACCTTGAGGAGGCGCTGGGTCGCGAGGTCGAGGCTCTGGTGGCTGTCGATGGTGAGGGTCGGCATCGACACCGGCGCGTCGGCGAGCGACCACGGGAACATGTCCACCTCGAGCGGGATACCTCGGGCGCGCGCCTCGGCGCGGTAGAACGCGCCCTGCGTGATCGCCGCCTCGTCCACCCGCGACTGGAGCGACTTCGGCCACGCGGCGGCGCCGCCGCCGAGGCGGACGTGGAGGATGGCGACCTTGCCGCGGAGCCGCGGCGCCGAGCCGTCGTCGCGGCGGGCCTCGTAGGTGGTGCCCCACCGCTCGTTGGTGACCTCGCTGCACACCCCGGTCGAGCGCGCCTTCTTCACCCCCGCGGACTCGGTGGTCCCGAGCTGCGTGACCGGCACCCCCGTCGTCACGCCCGTCGGGGGGCCGTAGTCGCGGTCGGGGTCTTCGTCGCCCTCGGCGCTCCCGATGGCGACGACCACCGCGAGGGGGAGGACGACGAACACGAACAGGAGCCCGCCGACGACGAGGGCGGCGATGAGGCACCCGCTGCCGCTCGAGCGCTTCGGGGGTGGCAGCTGGCGGTAGGGCCCGGGCGCCGCCCAATGCGGGCCCACGTAGCGCGGGTCGTACGGAGCCTGCGCGGGCGGAGGGAAACCCATCGGCGGCTTCTGCCAGTAGGGTTGCCAGCCGGGCGGCGGGGGCCGTTGCATCGTCGAGGAACGTAGCACGGGTTGACCGGCCGCCGCCGCGTGAGACAATCGCGCACATGTCCGTGCCGAAGGCCTTCGCCCTCGCCATCGGCGCGCGCGGCTCGGTGACGGCGCACGCGTACGCGGCGCGCGAGCCGGTCGGGGTCACGCTCCTGCTCGCGCACGGCGCGGGCGCGCCGCACACGCACCCCTTCATGGTCACGGTCGCCGAGCGCGTCGCCGCGCGGGGCGTCGACGTCGTCACGTTCAACTTCCCCTACGCGGAGGCGGGCCGGAAGACGCCGGATCCCGCGGACGTCCTCGAGGCGTGCTTCGCGGCCGCGATCGCGGCGGTGCGCGCGCGCTCGCCCGAGGACGTGCTCGTCGTCGGGGGCAAGTCGATGGGAGGTCGGATCGCGACCATGCTCGTCGCCGGCGAGGCTCGCGCGTCGCGCGTCGCGGGCCTCGTCGCCCTCGGGTACCCGCTCGTGCCGCCGAGCCGCGCCAAGGCGCCGCGCCGCGGGCCGCGTCCCGTGTCGCGCGCCGAGCACCTCTACCAGCTCCGGGTGCCGCTGCTCGTGGTCCAGGGCGAGCGCGACGCCTTCGGCGGCGAGGCCGCGCTCGCGCCCGTCGTCGCGCGCCTGCCCCGCGGCTCGCGGCTCTTCGTCGTGCCGTCCGGGGATCACTCCCTCACCGTGACCAAGCGCTCGGGGCTCTCGCAGGACGCGGTGTTCGACGAGGTCGCGGACGAGATCGTTGCATTCTGCAAGAGGTTCCGATGACCGCAGCGCACTTCGACCCCAGCGATCCGATGGCGCGCCCCGTGGTCGCGGCCCAGGCCCAGCTCGCGCGCGAGGACCTCGCGGCGGGCGACATCGGGCGCTGCGTCACCGAGGCCTTCGCCTACGCGGAGGAGGCGAGCGAGGAGATCG
>JAEUKG010000440.1 GCA_016794325.1 Myxococcales bacterium
CTCACCGCGGAGGCGAAGGTGCGCACGACGCCGGGCCTCGCGCCGGCGCCGCCCAAGGCCGACGCGCCGCCGCCGCCGGCCGCGGGGGAGGTCGGCGAGGGCGACACGCTCATCATGGAGCTGGCGAAGCCAGCCGCGCGAATCACCTTCAGCCCGCTGCCGCCGCGCGTCGAGTCCGACGTGCCGCCCCCGCCGATCCCCGCCGCAGCGGCGGCGCCCACGTCCCCGACGGTGACCGCGCCGATGCGCTCCGTGCCGCCGGACACCATCCTCGAGATCCGATCGAAGCGCCGCGATCCGCGCGCCGAGGAAGAGGAGGACGTCGCGCCGCCGCCGCCGCCCGTCGCCGCGAAGCCCGCGCCCGCGCCGCCGCCCGTCGCCGCGAAGCCTGCGCCGCCGCCCGCGCCGAAGCCGTCGTCGCCCGACCTCGGCGTCACCGAGCAGACGGAGTCCGGGGCGTGGGTCCTCCCCGAGCTCGACACGCCGAGGTCGCTGCCGGCGCCGGAGCCTCCCCCCGGTCCCGCGAGCGGCGGTCGGTGGAGCTTCCCCGCCGTCCCCGCCGCCGAGGCGCCCGCGCGCGTCGACGCGCCCGTGCGTGCCGGGGGCATCGCCGCGCGCGAGGACGCGCCGCTCCTCATCGACGTCACGCCGCTGAGCCTGCGGGTGGAGACGGTGGGCGGCTATTCCGACACGCTCATCACGGCGAACTCCCCGGTCCCGTGCGATCGGACGCGCACCTTCCTCACCGCCCAAGACAACCAGACCGCGGTCGTCATCCGCGTCGCGCAAGGGGAGTCGGCGAAGTTCGCCGGCAACACCTTCCTCGGAGAGCTCGAGCTCTCCGGCATCCCCGCCGCCTCGCGCGGCGACGTCGCGATCGACGTCACCTTCGAGCTCGACGCGGACGGCATCCTCAACGTGAGCGCCAAAGAGTCGCGCTCCGGGCGTCAGACGCACGCGACGCTCCGCCTCCTCGGCGCGAGCACCGACGCCGGCGAGGTCGAGCGCATGCGCGCGCAGCAGGCCAAGCACGTCGTCCTTTGAGGTATGATGGGGCGATGGCGGAGGCAGAGACCTTCAGGGCCTGGGCCGAATCGCTCGTAAACGCGAGTTATTACGCCATCTTGCGCGTTCCGCCCAACGCGCCCCCACCCGCGATCAAGGAGGCGTTCCACGCCTTCGCGATGCGCTGCCACCCCGACCGCTACGTCGACGAGGGCCCGGAGGTCGCCGCGGCGGCGTCGGAGGTCTTCAAGCGCGGCGTCGAGGCGTACAACATCCTCTCCAAGGCCGACCTCCGCGCCCGCTACGACGACGCCCTCCGCGCGGGGCGGCTGCGCATGGATCCGAACGAGATCCCGAAGCCCAAGGCGGCGCCCAAGGCCCCCGTGTCGCTCGAGAGCCTCGCGCGGACGGAGGAGGGCAAGTCGTACGCGCGCCGCGCAGACCTCCTCCTCTCGGCGGGCCGCCGCGACGACGCGCGCGGCCAGCTCACGAGCGCGTGCTCGCTCGAGCCCACGAACCAGGAGCTCCTCCAACGCCTCGCGGAGCTCGGAAGATGAGCGACAGCATGGCCGAACCGTTCGCGCACGTGTCGCGGTGCCTCGATCTCACCGAGACCGACTTCGACAAGGGCATCGACACGCGCGAGATGTGCCAGAAGCTCGTGACCCAGATCGGCAAGGTCGCCAAGCCCGAGAGCGGGGCGCCCAAGCTCCTCCTCCTCTTCGCGCGCATGGCGCAGAAGGGCTGCGACTGGCTGGACGGCGCCTTGCGGGTCGACCTCGTCGGCGACGATCAGGTCACGGTGGTGGAGGTGCTCGAGGACGCGGGCGGCGTCCGCGAGCGGATCTTCCCGCCGGTCGCCCTCCAGGTGCCGCTGTCGGAGTTCTCGCGCGCGGTGCAGCGGGTGCCGCACATG
>JAEUKG010000449.1 GCA_016794325.1 Myxococcales bacterium
TCATCGACGGCGACGGCAAGATCACGCTGTCGGGCGGCGACTCGAGCCGCATCGTCGAGCTCGTGCACTCCTTCGAGAAGGCCTCGCCCACGCTCACCGTCCAGCGCCTCCGCTTCGAGAAGGCGCGCACCACCGACGTCCCCAACACCAAGGAGACGAAGAGCGGCGGCGGCGCCATCTACGTCCTCGGCGGAAACCTCACCGTCCTCGACTCCACCTTCGACGGCAACCGCGGGCCCGACACCGGCCAGGACGTCGCCGGCGGCGCGATCTACGTCGTCGGCGCCGGCAAGGCGACGATCGCGCGCTCGACGTTCTTGCAGAATGCATGCTCCAACGGCGGCGCCGTCGGGGCCCTCGGCTCCGCGCTCGCCATCGCCAAGACGTCGTTCTCCGGCAACCGCGCCGTCGGCACCGGCGGCAACCCCGGCAACGGCGGCAACGGCGGCGCGATCGTGATGGACGGCCGCGGCAAGGAGCTGTCGTTGTGCGGGGTGGTGGTGAAGGGGAGCCAGGCCAACGCCTTCGGCGGCGCGCTCTTCCGCACCTCGTACGAGAACGAGCCCACCAAGATCGACCAGAGCGTCTTCGACGGGAACCAGATCGTCGACGGCGACCAGGGCCAGGCGGGCGCGCTGTACTTGCAGGGTACACACGTCACGCTCACCCGCTCCTCGATCGTGAACAACAAGGCGCGCTTCGCCGCCGGCGTCAGCGTCTACGAGCACGGCGGCCCCGCCCCCGGCCGCATCGACATGATCAACGTGACGATCGCCAGGAACACGGTGCACGAGCGCCCCGACTTCACCAAGATGGGCCTCGTCGGCGGCATCACCGTCGGCGACCGCGTGACCGGCACCTGGCAGAACGTCTCGATCGTGCAGAACGAGGCGCAGTTCGCGTCCGGCATCGGCGGCGGCTCGACGCGCCTCACGATCACGAACAGCATCGTCGCCAACGTCGCGCGCAACGACTACACCCCGACGAACTGCAACGGCGAGCCGGCGGCCGGGGCCGACAACCTCCAGTTCCCCGCCCAGAACAAGGGCAACAACGACAAGCCCTGCGTGACCGGGATCACCAAGGCCGATCCCCTCATGGGCGCGCTGACGACCGACCCGATGCCCACCGTGCGCCCCGGCGCCGGGAGCCCCGCGCTCGGCGCGGGCAAGGCCTGCCCCGAGACCGACCAGCTCGGCAAGCCACGCGCGAAGGACGGCTGCACCCTCGGCGCCGTCGAATAGACGATCCCATCAGGGCTACATGAGCTGCTTGGCGGCGAGGTCCTGGGCCGCGCGCGCCCGCCTCGCGTCCGCCGACTCGGTCTTCGGCGGAGGCTCGGCCTTGGGAGCTCGCCCGCCGCCGATGGGCGCGCCGCGCACCGTCCAGCGCTTGCCGCCGTCGTCGTCGTCGGCCGCGGCCGGCTGCGTCGCCGCGAGCATCACCCGCGGCGCGGCGGGCGGCCGCGAGGGGATCACCGGCGGTCGCGCGGCGGGGGCGGCGACGGCCTCGGTCGCCGGCGGAGCCGGGGGCGGCGCGACCGCGGGGGCGGCCACCGCGGGGGCGGCCACCGCGGGGGCCGCGGCGACGACCGCGGGGGCGGCGACCGGAGGCGCGGGGTCGTCCGACGTCTCGGGCTCCGGCGGCTGCGGCGGCGTCTTGTCGACGCCGGTGTTGAGGAGCTGAGCCGACCGCGCGGGCGTCGACAGCACGGGCGGCGCGTTGGGGTCGACCCACTGCGCCACGGTCCCACGCGTCGCGGGCGCGCGCTTCGCGACCGTCGCGGTCGGCGCCGCCGGATCGATCACGCGCATCGACGCCGCGCCCGCCGAGCCGCTCTGGACGACGCAGAGCCAGCCGACGCCGACGATCATGCTCATCGCGAGGACGCCTGCGGCCCACGGGATCGTGGGAGGCGCGGGCTCGACGACGATCGGCGGTGGGATGCTGCGGGCGAACGCGCGGGGGACCGAGCTGCGGGGGCCAGGAGGATGCGGGCGCATCGAACGGACGGGCATTGCGAGCGCTGCGCCAGCCCGGCCGGGTCGGAAAAACAATGCAATGACGAGCATTTGCGCAATCGACGCGTGGCCCCGCGTGGCGCCTCCGAGCCCGCCCGATCCACCAGGGGCGATGTGCGACGTTGTCTCCACCGGACGCGCCACAATGCCCTATCCTGAGGCATGGCTCGCGGCCGACCCTTCCTGCCTGCGGTTCGCCTGGGCGCGACGCTCGCGAGCCGCGGCGCGCTCTTCTGGGTGTCGGCGGCGCTCGCGCTCCTCCTCGTGCTCTTCTTCGGCACCGAGGCGCTCGCCTTCTCGCGCGCGGGCATGTCCGACGGGCTCTTGCTCCTGCCGGGCGCGTGCTCGTCGGCGCTCGTGTGGGGCGTGGGGATCCTCATCGCGTTCTCCGCGTCGTCGCGCGCGCTCCGGCGTGATCGCGAGGAGGGCATCGTCGCGCTCGCCAACGCGCGCGGCGTCGGGCGGAGGTACCTCGCCGGCCGCCTCGCGGGCCTCGCGGTCGTCATCGCCGCGGTGTGCGCCGGCGGCACCGCGCTCGTGGGCCTCGCGTGCGTGCTCGCGTCGCGTCGCCTCCACGTCGCCGGCGCCGAGCTCGCGGCGACCGCGGGCGCGGTGCTCTACTCCGTCGTCGCCTCGATCACGCTCGCGACGGTCGCCTTCGCCGCCCTCGGCGCGCGGTCGCGGCCCGGCGGCTACCTGCGGCTCGTGTTCGTCCTCCTCGTCCCCGACCTGGTCGCGCGCTTCCTCGACGGCGTCGTCGCGGACTCGTGGCGCGAGCTCTTCTCGATCCCCGAGGCGCTCGCGGCGCTCCGCGGCGCGCTCTTGCCCGGGAGCCTCGATCCTGGGCGCTTCTTGCGCGCGCTCGTCGTCGTGCTCCTCGTGCTCGGCGTCGCGCTGCTCTTCGCGCGCCGCGAGCTGTCGCTCGCCAGCGACACGCGCGAGGGGGAGGCGTCGTGATCCGGCTCGACCGCGTGAGCGCGACGAGCTCCCCCCGCGCCGGTGAGCGCGCCTTCACCCTCGAGGCGGTCTCGGCGGTGATCATGCCTGGCTCCACCTCCATCCTCGGCGCACGCGCCGACGGCGGGCCGCTCGTCCTCGAGCTGTGCGCCGGCCGCGCCCGCGCGCGCGCGGGTCAGGTGGCGGTGCTCGGCAAGCGGCCCGAGGTCGGCAACGGGCGCGTCGCCTACGTCCCCCTCGACCCGGAGCTGCCGGAGCCGCTCACCGCGCTCGAGGTCCTCGATCTCGCGGCGCGCCTCC
>JAEUKG010000481.1 GCA_016794325.1 Myxococcales bacterium
CCACAGGATCGGCCCGTGACCCGAGGCCGCGCGCTCGCCGTCGTCCTCGCGCTCGTGCTCGCCGCCTCGATCGCGCTCGCGATTTGGCAGGTCCCGCGGCTCGCGACAGGCTCGGGCGTCGTGCCCGCCGGGAGCGGCGCCATCGTCCCGCTCACCTGGTCCGACGTGCGCGACGTGTCGGGCCACACCGCCCACGTCGCCAAGAAGGGCGTGGAGTGCAAGGAGTGCCACCAGGACACCGCCAAGGGCTTCGCCGTCTCCGGTGTTGCATCCTGCACGCATTGCCACGAGCGCGAGGCGAAGAAGACCCACGCCGGCGAGCCGACGAAGCCCACCGAGTGCCTCTCGTGCCACGGCTTCTCCAAGGAGGCGCCCGACTGCCGCTCGTGCCACGACCGCGACAAGGCCGCCGGCAAGGCCCACGCGATCGGCGCCCACGCCACGGCGGAGGCGAAGTGCGAGGGCTGCCACAAGCCCCACGACGCGGTCGCGTCGCGCCAGGGCGACTGCGCGGGGTGCCACGCCAAGGTGAGCCTCAAGCACGGAGCGCTCGCGATCGCGACCGACCCCGCCAAGGCCAAGGGGCACGCCGACGGCGGCGCCAAGGGCACGTGCACCGACTGCCACGCGCCCCACGAGAAGGGCGGGCCCTCCCGCGCCTCGTGCGTCTCGTGCCACAAAGACAAGCCCGCCGGCGCGCGCCCCTCGGGGCACGAGGCGTGCGTGACCTGCCACGCCCCCCACGACTTCGAGCGCGCGGCCGCGGGCGCGTGCGCGTCGTGCCACGCCCCGAAGACGGGCGCCCTCGCGAGCAAGGGCCACTCGTGCATGACGTGCCACGCGCCCCACCAGGCCGACGCCCCCCGCGCGTGCTCGTCGTGCCACGCCGACAAACACGCCCTCGCGGAGGCCAAGGTGCCGGCCCACGCGCGCTGCGAGTCGTGCCACGCTCCGCACGACCCCGCCGGCGCCCCGCCCGATCGCGCGTGCGCGAAGTGCCACGGCAGCGTGAGCCCGTCGCACTCGGGCGGCAAGCGCGACCGGTGTGTCGACTGTCACAGCGCGCACCCGAGCCCCGCGCTCCTCGCGAGCGGCGGATCGCACGGCGGCGCGGTCCCGTGCTCCTCCTGCCACACCAAGGCGAAGGCGGACGCGTCGTTCCACTCGGGTAAGGTCGCGTGCGCGTCGTGCCATCGGCCGCACGCGTTCGCGCCCGAGCGCGGGACGGCCTCGTGCGCGCGCTGCCACGCCGCCGAGGCGCGCGCGTCCTCGGGCAGCAAGGGGCACACCGACTGCGCCAAGTGCCACGGGCAGGTCCACGCGCCCGACAAGGGCGCGGCGTGCGCGAGCTGCCACGCCGCCGAGGCCAAGAGCGCGCCCGCCGGCCACGCCAAGTGCCAGAGCTGCCACGGCACCCACGACGGCAAGCGCAAGCCCGAGGCGACGTGCGCGAGCTGCCACGCCAAGGAGGCGTCGAGCGCCCACGCGAAGGCGCCGGGGGGCTGCGACACCTGCCACCGGCCGCACGGACCCGGGGGCGTGGCCGCCCCGCCCGCCTGCGCGACGTGCCACGCGAGCCCGCCGGGCCTCCACCGCGCGCCGGCCAAGGCCGGCGGCCTCGCCCACGGCGCCTGCGCGTCGTGCCACACCTCCCACGGCCCGGTGAAGGCCGATCGCGCCGCGTGCACCTCGTGCCACACGAGCCAGCGGGGGCACCAGCCCGAGGCGGCGACCTGCCAGGGCTGCCACGTCTTCAAGAAGTGACGCGCCGGCGCAGGCTTCGTCGGCGACCGATCGATAGTTGTTGACTACACGGATCTCGGGCGTCAACAATCGACGCCGATGAGCGCCCTGCGCCGAGCCGTCGCCTACATCCGGATCGCGGAGCCCGTTACTGAGCCGACCGAGGCCGACCGCCAGCGCGCCGCGATCGCGGCCTGGGCCGCCCGCGAGTCGGTGGACGTGGCCTCGTGGCAGGTCGACGTCGGCGTCCGCGGGGCGACGCCCATCGCCGAGCGCCCTGGCCTCCTCGCGGCCTACCGCGCCATCTCGCCGGCGCGGGCGGGCCTGCTCGTCGCCGCGAACGCGTCGCGCTTCTCGCGCGACGAGCTCGTCTCGTGGCTCATCGAGCGCGCGGCCCTCTCCGCGGGCGCGGTCATCGCGACCGCCGACGGCTCGTGGGGCGCGCGCGCGCCGGCGCCGCCCGCGCCCGCGCCCGCTCCGACCGAGGGTTGGTCGCGCGGCGCCCTCGAGCTCGCGCGCGCCCACCAGCGGGTGACGCAGCGCGCGCGGATCCGCGCCTCGCTCGCCGAGCGGCGAGCGTGCGGCGAGCGCGTGGGCAACGTCCCCTACGGCTTCCAGCTCGCCGCCGACGGGCGGCACCTCGAGCTCGAGCCTCGGGAGCAGGCGGTCATCGCCGAGGTGCGCAGGCTCTCGGCCGAGGGGCTGTCGCAGCGCGCGATCGTCGCCCGCCTCGGCGAGGGCGGGGTCGTCGGTCGCAGCGGAGCGCCGCTCCAGCAGACCCAGGTCGGCGCCATCTTGCGGCGGCCGCCCGCGCCCTGACGAAGGATCCCTAGCTAGCTAGGGCGTCCCTGACGCTGGCTCTCCTCTCGCCCGTGCCCGTGCCCGTGCCCGTGCCCGTGCCCCTGCCCGAGGGACGCAACAGGGGGCGCCCGCGTCGCCCGCTGCGTCGCTGCGAGAGCAGCACGCGCTCGATTCTCAACCACTGCTCATCGCGAAGCGGTGGCAGTGACCACGAGAACTTCCGTTCGGACCCGATCGGGCACGGGCACGGGCACGGGCATGGGCACGGGGAGACCGAACCGGTCAGGGACACACCCTCGTGGGATAGCTCGATCAGCGGTCGGTCGCGCCGTTCACGTGGCGCGAGGGCGCCCAGACGAAGACGTCGCCCGTCGGCCCCACGTCGACGACCGACGAGTGGCACGCCGCGCACGCGGTGACGCCGGTGTGCGGCGCGCCCGGCGGCGACGGGTGGCAGCTCGTGCACGACGACACCGAGCCCGGGGGCGCCTTCCACGACGGCGTCGTCGACGTCGAGCCGGTCACGCCGGCGCCGTGGCAGTAGACGTTCTTGCACGAGCCGCTCTCGTACGTCGGCGACTGCCCGCGCGCGGTCGCGAGGCCCGAGAACGCGACCTTCGCGCCGCCGCCGCGGGGGTGGCCAGAGCCGCTGCCGGAGGTCTTCGGCACCTCGTGGCAGCTCTCGCAGGCGACGGCGGCGGAGAGCTTCGGCGAGCGGTGCGCCGCGTGCGCGCCGGTGGTCGGCCACGGATCGTCGCCGCTGCCGTGGCACGCGCCGCACTTGCCGGAGCCGTCGCCGAGGTCCACCTTGCCGTTCGCGTGGAGCTTGGGGCCGGCGAGGGCGGTCCCCTCGGCGTTCGCCTCGCGGTGGCACGACGAGCACGGGCCGGCGTAGTGCTCGGCGGGCGGCGCGCCGTGGCAGTCGCCGCAGCCGAGCTTGCCGACGTCGCCCCACGCGACCGCGCCCCGCTTCGCGCCGGGCCGGGCGTGGCACGTCGTCGCGCAGCGCTTGGTCGCCGGATCGAAGCTCGGCGCCGGCGCGCCGGGGTGCGCGACCGCGAGGGTCACGTCGCGCACGCCGTCGGCGTGGGGAGCGGCGAGGGGAGCGGACGCGCTCGGCGTCGGGTGGCACGCCGAGCACGCGACGCCGTCCTCGCGGCTCGACGAGCGCGCCACGTGCGCGAGGTGCGCGCCGGCGCTCGCGCGGTCTTCGGGGAAGAAGCAGGTGTCGCGCGGGGGCGCCGAGCGCGCGCC
>JAEUKG010000483.1 GCA_016794325.1 Myxococcales bacterium
GCCCTTCTTCGCGTGCCCGTCCTTGGTGACGTGGATGCGCCGGGCGACGTGCAGCAGGTCGAGGTGCGGCGGCTCGGCCGGGGCCGGCAGCCGCGCCATCGCGAAGCGCGTGCGGAGCAGCGGCAGATCGAAGCTCTTTCCGTTGTACGTGACGAGGTGGCTCGCGGACTCGATGCGCTCGCTCACGCGCGCGAGCACCGGCCCCTCCTCGCCGAGCGCGCGGACGAGGAGCTGCTCGAGGACGAGCCCGGCGTCGGTGAAATAGGCGAGGCCGACCAAGAAGGCCACGGTGCCCGTCCCGCCGGCGAGGCCCGTGGTCTCGGTGTCGAGGAACAGCGCGCGGGCGGGCTCGAGCGACGCGATCTGCGGATCGAGCGCGAGCAGGGCCAGCAGATCCGTGCTCGCGCCCCGCGCGAACGTGACGGGCGCGCGGCCGACGCGGTGGGCGCCCGACACGAGGAGCGTGCGCGACCAAAGCGGGCCGAGGGGCGTGTCCTCGCGCGCGAACGGCAGATCGACGTCGACCGGCGGCGGCGGAGCCGAAGGCCGCGCGTGCTTCTGCAGGATGGCCCCCATCTTGGCGCGCAGCTCCTCGAGGCGCGCGGTCGCGCTCGGCGCGGGTTCGGGCGGCGCGGCAACCGGCGCCGCCGCCGGCCCCATCGACAGGCGTGAGAGCCGGCCCCGAAGCGACATGACGATACGGTACATCCGTGCAGCCCTGGGGGCCAGCGGGGACGGAGTGGATCGGTCTGGATCCCACCTCCTTTCAACAACCTGCCGAAGAACCTGTCTTATTTCATGCACTTGAAAGAGCGTCCAAAGTGGTTCGATGTATGCATTTGTGGGGTCGTGGGTGAGACGGAACGCCGCTCCAGCGTGTCCTCCCAGCACCCCCACGAAAGGCCGCTCCCATGCTCGCTCGCCGCTTCGCTCTCGCTCTCGTCGCCCTCGCCGCGTGCTCGCCCCTCGCCGCCGGCTGCGTGTCCGAAACGGAGGCCCAAGACGACGACGACAGCGTCGTCGGCGGTGACAGCACGAGCGAGGACGCCATCGTCAGCGAGCGCCAGCTCATGGGCAACGAGCTGCCGCAGGGCACCGTCGCCCTCACCTTCGACGACGGCCCTGGCGGCCGCACCGCCGAGCTCGCCGAGTGGCTGACGGCCCGCAACATCCCCGCGACGTTCTTCATCAACGGAAAGAACGTCCCCGGGCGTCAGGGCGCCATCGACAAGATCGTGAGCGGCGGCCACCTGCTCGCCAACCACACCCAGAACCACGACCAGATGACGCGCCAGTCCGGCAACGCGCTCTACCGCGCGGTGGCCGACACCGACGCGATCATCAAGCAGGCGCAGCCGAGCGGCCCGTTCCTGCTCCGCGCCCCGTACGGCGCGTGGAACGGCCGCGTCGCGGGCGAGCTGAACGGCGGCGACATGAAGAAGTACGTCGGCAGCATCTTCTGGGACATCGGCGGCGACCTCACCTCCACCACCGCGGCCGACTGGGCCTGCTGGGGGCAGCGCGTGTCGGTCGAGCGCTGCGCCGACCTGTACCTGAACGAGATCCAGACCAAGAAGCGCGGCATCATCCTGATGCACGACGTCCACAACAAGACGGTGGACATGGTGAAGATCATCGTCCCGAAGCTCGAGCGCGACGGCTACAAGTTCGCGAAGCTCCCGGACGTCCCGAGCGTGAAGCGCGCGATCGCCGCCGGTGGCACCCCGCCGCCCCCGAGCGCCGGCAAGACCTGCTTCAGCTCGACGATCGGCGCCAACGTCGCCGAGAACGGCTGCGTCCAGTCGCGCCGCGATCAGAAATGGTACCGCTGCGAGGACGGCGAGTGGACTGCCTCGAGCGCCACCGACGCGAAGTGCACCAGCAAGAAGCCGCTCTGAGCGCCGGCGCGCCGACGGAGCGACGTGGGGCGGCGCGGACCGCCCCTCGCTCGCCCGTCAGACCCGCAGGAGGCCGGGGCTCTTGGCGATGAGCCGATCGAGCCACGCCGCGCTCAGCTTCTCCTGCAGCGAGTTCGAACGTAGCCGCTCGCGCAGGTGCTTGAAGTCGACGCGGTCGAGCTCCTGATCCTGGTTGAAGCAGGAGAAGACGACGTACTCCTTGCCCGTCTGCGGATCGTGGTGCTTCTGCAAGCACTGCGCGCAGACCTCCTTCATCATGCACTGCATCGGGGAGTTGATGCTGCCGATGGCGAGGTGCCGCGGGTTGAGCATCGGCGCGAGCACGCCGTGCCGCGCCTCGCGCACCGCGTTCATCATGAGGTCGGAGCCGATGGCGATGATGCGATCGACCGCCGAGAGCTTGGCGACGGGGGGCGTGAGCTCGCCCTTTCCGAACGCGACCATCGCCTGGACGATGTTGCCTCGGAAGTGGGCGTCGGTCGGCCGACGCGGGGCGATCGCCTCGCCGGTGTCGGTCGCCCAGATCACCTGGTCGGTGTAGCGCTCGATGTCGTCCTGCTTGAAGAGGTCCTCACCGCGCTTGTAGCCGGCGAAGTAGATCACCTTCGCGCCGTGAGCCTTGAACGCCCGCGCGATCGAGAAGAGGACGGCGTTGCCGAGCCCGCCTCCGCAGAGGAGCACCGTCTCCTTGTCGGCGATCTCGGTCGGCGCGCCGGTCGGCCCCATGAGGACCACCCGCTCGCCGGGCTTGAGGGCGGCGCAGAGGCGCGAGCTCCCGCCCAT
>JAEUKG010000515.1 GCA_016794325.1 Myxococcales bacterium
CCGCGGCGGCGCGAGCGCCACGGTCGGCGCCGCGGGCCCGACGGCGCCGACGCCCCCGCCCGCCGAGACCGCCGAGGAGACGCCGCGCGCGACGCCGAGCGCCAGCGCGACGGCCGCGACCGCCACCGCGATCGCGCCCGCGCCCAAGGCCCCCGCGACCGCCGACGCGCCGGCCCCCGTCGCCCCGCCCGCGCCGGTCGCCCCTCCCCCGCCCGTCGCGTCGTCCGCGCCCGCCGACGCGAGCGGCCTCTTCGCGGAGGCCGGCGCCGCGCGCCGCGCCGGCGAGCACGGGCGCGCCGCGGCGCTCTACCGCGATCTCGTGTCGCGCTTCCCCGCGTCGTCCGAGGCCGCGAGCGCGCGCATCGCGCTCGGGCGCATGCTCCTCGACGACGGCGACCCCGCGGGCGCGCTCGCGGAGTTCGACGCGTACCTCGCCGTCGGCGGCGCGCTCGCCGAGGAGGCGATGGCCGGTCGCGCGCGCGCGCTCGGCCGCCTCGGCCGCGCCTCGGAGGAGCGCGCGGCCTGGGCGACGCTCCTGTCGGCTCGCCCGCAGTCCATCCACGCGGAGCGAGCGCGCGCCCGGCTCGTGGAGCTCGATCGACGGTGACGCGCGCCGCCGCGATCCTCGCGGCCACCCTCGCGGCGCTGTCCCTCGCGGGCGTCGCGTACGCCGAGCCTTCCGCGCCCGGAGAGGGGCGCGCTCGGCGCCTCGTGCGCGTCGTCGTCGCCGGCGGCGACGAGGACGCCTCGATGCTCGAGCCCCCGACGCGCGAGCTCGTGGGCCGGCTCGGCTTGGAGGTGGCCTTCGAGCGAGGCGACGCGGGCGCGACTGCAAGAGGCGACGACCTCACGCTCGCGATCGTGAAGGTGGACGTGAGCCGCGCGACGCGGACGTCGATCGTGGTGGTGGACGGGCGCGACGGGCGGGTCGCCGCCGAGCGCGATCTCCCCCGACCGGCGAGCACCCGCGTCGCGCTCGACGAGGTCGCCCACGTCATCCAAGCGTCGGTCGAGGAGCTGCTCGATCCCGCGCGCGTGCCGCCGCCGCCGACGCCGCCGCCACCTCCGCCGCCCTCGCCCGATCCCGCGCCGCGCCCGAGCTCAGCCAAAATCAGCACACCTTTCCTAGGGTTGGACGCCGGCGGGTTCCTCGAGGGCCGCTCGTACGGGCGCGACGCGGTGCCGGTGATGGGCGGGGGCGCGATGGTCGGCGTCGCCTTCGGGCGGTCGCGGCTCCGGCCCGCGCTCTGGGCGAGCGGCGCGTACCACGTCCCGTTCGACGTCCAAGGCGAGCGCCCGGTCGGCGTCCGCCAACACGCGCTCGGCTTGCGGCTCGCCCCGACGCTCGCGCTGGTCGCGACCGAGCGCTTCCTCCTCGAGGCCGGCGCCGACCTCGGCGCCGACGTCTTCTTCACCGACGCGCGCTCGAACGACGTGCCCTCGAGCCGGCTCACCCAGGGAGCGACGCGCGCCTCGCCGATCGTCGGGGGGCTCGTCGCGCTCCACCTCTCGGTGGGATCGACGGCCGACCTCTTCCTCGCCGCGACCGCCGACGTCGATCTCGCGCCCCCGAGCTACCGGGTGAAGATCGGATCGCGGACCGACGAGATCTACACCGCCGCGCGCGTGCGACCCGCGCTCGCGCTCGGCTTCACCTTCAACGTGCTCGGCGCGTCTCCCTACGCGCCCGCGCGTGAGGGGTCTCCATGACGCGGGCGCGTGGAGTCGCGGCGGCGGCGCTGTCGCTCGCGTTCGCGGCGTGCTCGCCGCAGGAGGTCGTGGTCGCCGATCTCCCGCCCGCGCCCGACGGCGGCGGCGGCGCCCCTCCCTGCGTCACCGACGGCGACTGCCCCTCGAACGCGTTCTGCGCGCGCGCGCGCTGCGGCGACGTGGGCGGGCGCTGCGAGTCCGTGCCCCTCCTCTGCGGCCCGGAGCGCGCCCCGACCTGCGGCTGCAACGGCGTCACCTACTGGAACGACTGCCTCCGGCGCGCCGGCCTCGTGACCGCGAGCACGCCTGGCGAGTGCTCGTCGGGCGTCGCCTGCGGCGGGCACGACAAGCTCCCCTGCCCGGTCGCGGGCACCTCGTGCGCCCGCCTCGTCGCCCGCGATCGATGCGGCCCCGGCGACGACCGAGGGACGTGCTGGATGCTCCCGCCGACCTGCGGCGCCGATCCGGGCCCGACGTTCGCGTCGTGCCCCTCGCCTCCGCCCGCGCCGCCGGGCTCGTTCACGTGCGTGAGCGCCTGCGAGGCGATCCGCAGCGAGAAGCCGTTTCGCGCGCTCGCCCCCGGCGCGTCCTGCCCGTGACGGCAGGCGCACAACCGCGCGCGAAAAAAACCTCCGCGCGCCGTGATCGCTTTTTGGGCAGGAGCCCCCCGAGGCATTCGAAGGACGCGGCGACCGAGTGGCCGCGCCCGCTGGCCCCGCGCGCTCGCGCACCCCCGAGGAGATCTCCATGCGAACGACTCCGTTCTTCAGCCTGACCGCCCTCTCCGCTTTGGCCACGGTCCTCGCCGCGTGCGGCGCCACGACCGCGTCGACCGGCGCGTCCACCGACGACGTCGCCTCCGCGCTCTCGTCCGCGCAGTGCTCCGCGAAGGACTTCTCGGCCGCGCAAGACGAGTGCCTCACGAAGGCCGCCGCCGACGGCTCGGCGACGGCCGACGAGGTCGCGGCGTGCCTCCCGCCGCCCGAGCGCGGCGGCGAGCCGCGCGGCGGCGAGCCGCGCGGCGGTCGCCCCGAGGGGCCGCCTCCGGGAGACCGCGACTGCGACGGCGGACGCCCGCCTCCGCCGTCGGGCTCGGCCGCGCCGTCGGGTTCGGCGCCCCCGCCCCCGCCGCCCGGCGGTCACGGCGGTCACGAGGGCGAGCGCGAGGGAGGCCGCGGCGGCCACGGCCACGGACCGCGCCCCGATCCCGCCGCCCTGAAGGCCTGCCACGACACGCTGAAGACCTGCGTCTCGGGCGGCGGCGACGCGAAGACCTGCTTCGACGCCGCGCGCGCGTGCGTCAAGGACGCGTTCACCGCTGCCTTCGCCGCGGCGTGCGCCGACGCGAAGACCCGCTGCGACGCGGGCGAGATCCCGGCCGACAAGTGCGCCGAGATCACCGAGCGCTGCGCCGCCGGCCCCACGCCCCCGGCGGGCGCGCCCGGCTCCCCCGATTGCGCCAAGTGAGCGCCCCCCGAGGGTGACAACGCGAGGCGCGCGCGCCATCATCGGCGCATGGCCCGAACCGACCCGCGCGCCTCGTCCGAACCCGCCGCGTTCACCGGCTTCGCCGACGCGGCGGGCTCGTTCTTCCGCCGCCTCGCCAAGAACCAAGATCGCGCCTGGTTCAACGCCCACAAGGCCGAATACGAGGTGGGCTGGCAGAGGCCGCTCGAGGCGCTCCTCCGCGACGTCCGGGAGGCCATCGACGGCGCGTACCCCCACGTCGACCTCGCGGAGCCGCGGGTGCTCCGCATCCACCGCGACGTGCGCTTCTCGAAGGACAAGTCGCCCTACAAGACGCACGTCGCGGGCGGGGTGAACCTGGCCGTCGGCGACGGCAGCATGACCGAGGCTCCGGCGGCGGTGTTCCTGCAAGTCGGCGCGACCGCCGGCTTCGCCGGCGCCGGCCTCTACGCGATGGACCCCGAGAAGCTCGCCCGCTTCCGCGCCGCCGTCCTCGACGACGCGCGCGGCAAGGAGCTCGCCCGCATCGTCGCCGGGCTCGAGAAGAAGGGCTTCACCCTCGGCGCCGCCGAGACGCTGAAGAAGGTCCCGAAGGGCGTCGACCCCGATCACCCGCGCGCCGAGCTCCTCCGCCACAAAGGCCTCGTCGTCCTGTACCCCGGCTTCGATCGCGCGGCGCTCACCTCGCGCGCCGTGCGCGATTGGCTCGTCAAGACCTCGAAGCAAGCCGCGCCGCTCGTCGAGTGGATCGCGTTCGCGACCCGCTGACGGGCGCCCTCGGTACGCACGCGAGCCGCGGCGGAGCCTCGGCCCTCAGAGGCTCTCGACGCACGACCAGAGGCCGTACGAGCAGCCTTGGGCCGCGCACGCCGACATCTTGGCGCGCCCCGCGGCGTTCATCCCCGACAGGAGCCCTCGGCACTCGTCGAGGCTCGTCTTGCAGCTCTTGGCGATGGCGCGGCACGGCACGTCGGCGGCGGCGTCGAGGCACGCACCGCCGAGGGCCTCGTCGCCGCACTGGTAGGTGCGGCAGCCGTCGCGCGCTTGGTTCCTGGTTTGGCCGACGATGCAGGCGACCGCGCGCTCGGCGACGCGAGGCTTGAAGTACTTCTTGTAGGCCTCGCACTGGGTGCACACGAACTGGAGCGAGCAGTTCGCCTTCTTGCAGTCGCCGGGCTTGCCGACGTCGTCGGAGCAGGCGGCGGCCACCGGGCGCTTCACGTTCTTGGCGCGGCACATCCCGCCCGCGTCCACCGCCAGGCCCTCGTCCACCGGCGACGCGAGCCCCTCGTCCGCCGGCGCGCGGAGGTTGTTCGGGAAGCGCCGCGAGGAGTCCTCCGCCACCGGCGCCGGCGGCTTCGGCGGCGGGCTCCACTCGCTCGTCTCCGCGGGCGCGGCGCTCGGCTGCGGGGGGATCGCGACCGTGGTCGGGGGAGCGCCCGGCGACGGCCCGCAGGACGCCGCGAGCGCGGCCGCGGCGAGGAGGAAGCTCTGTCGGTCGACCTTCACGGATCGAGCATAGCCGAGATACACTCCCGTCGAGGCATGGCGTCGTTCCCTCGGTTCACGTTCGGAGGACGGGGCGTCGGCCTCG
>JAEUKG010000519.1 GCA_016794325.1 Myxococcales bacterium
TCGCGGCGGCGCCCGAGCCCACCCGCAAGAGAGACCCCGCGGCGCCGATCGCGGCGTCGATCACCCGCTCGTCGAGGTCGCGCGCGCCGCGAGCGACGGCGAAGAGGGCGGCGCGCGCGAGGCCCGCGCTCGGGGCCGGCCCCCCGCGGGCCGCGATCGCGGCGGCGCCCGCGCACGCCGCGACGAGCACGAGCGGCGCCCGCCCCGAGAGCGCGCCCGCGCTCGCGAGGCGCTCGGCCATCGACACTGCGAGGAGCGGCCCGCCGAGGGCGGCGAGCCCCGCCCGCGCCGCGCGCGCGCCGGCGCCGCGCTCGCCGTCGTCGAGGGCCGCGGCGGCGGCGAGCCCGGAGAGCGCGGCGACGACCACCAGCCACCAGCCGATCCCGGGCCGGACGTTGCGCTCCTCGCCCAGGGCGCGCTGCGCGGCGAGCACGCGGTAGGTGGTGGACGCGCCGAGGGGGGAGACCGTGACCCGCTCCCCAGCGCCGACCGCGAACGACGTGGAGGCCGGCGCCGCGGCGACGGTGACGCGCGCCGGCGCCGCGATCGGGCCCGAGAGCGGCGCGGGCCGAGCCTCGCGGCGGTCCGCCGTCTCGATCTCGACGCGGGCGTCGGACGGATCGGTCACCTCGATCTCGCCGCGGCTCGCGGGCGCGCGCTGCACGTGGAGCCCGCCCCCGAGCGCGCCCGCCGGCAGCGCGACGACCGCGGCGAGCGCGAGCAGGCTCAGCGCCGCGAGGCGTCGAGCGCCGAAGGCCCACGCCGGAGCCCCCGCCCCCGCGACGAGCGTCGCGGCGCCCGCGAGCTCGAGCGCCATCAGCGTGAGGGGCGCCCCGTCGGCGAGCGCCCCGAGGACCGTCGCCGCGCCGCCGAGCAACGACCCGACGGCGACCGCGCGGCCCCGCGGGCCGGGCGCGGCGAGGGCACACGCGGCGGTCGCGATGATCATCGCCGTCACCGAGACGAGCGCCGACCATCGGTCGGCGACGAGCGCGAAGCGCAGGTCGACCCAACCGGCGCGGCCGACGCCGTAGCCCCACGCGACGCGCGCGACCCCACGGAGCGCGGGCAGCGTCGCCCAGGCGACGACGAGGGCCGAGGCCGCGGCCGCGCCGCCAGCGACGACCCGCGCGCGCGCCTCCATGAGCCCGCGCGCCCCCGCGATCGCGACGGCGCCGGCCGCGAGGGCGGGGGCGATCGGCGCGAAGGCCAGCAGCGTGGAGGGCAGTTCGCCGGCCATCTCGGCCTCAAATCTCGTCGGCCCCGCGCCTCAGCGCAAGAAAAACGCTACTTGCAGGTGGCGTCGCACGCCTCGGCCACGCACCCGTCGCGCGCCGCCGAGGCCGTCTTGCACACGTCGTGGCCGACGTAACAGGCCTCGATGCAGCGGCAATCGGTGATGTTGCACTTGGCGATGCACTTGAAGACCTCGGTGCAGTCGGGCTCGTTCGCGGCCCGCTTGCCCTGCTCTTCGCATCGCCCGCCGTAGGGGGAATACCGCGGGCAGTCGCAGGCGGCGACGGGCGCCGAGGCCTGGCAGTCGCTGCAGTCGCTCGTCGAGGCGCGCGTCCAGCTCGCGCGGATCGCGCACGCCTTCGCGACGTCGTTGACGCCGTTGCCGTTCTTGGGCGGATCGCTGCCGCAGGCCGCGGCCCCGAGGCCGACGGCGAGGCCGACGACGGCGAACCGGAGGAGCGATCGGTGAGGGGCGGCGACGTCGCTGGCGTCGCCCCCGCGAGGAGGGCGAGACGAGAAGGAGAAGGGCACGGTGTTCCTCCTCAATTTGGCCCTCCGCGGCGCGCCGCGCAAGGGGACACAGCGCTGGCTTGCCCCGCGTCGGGTCACGCGTAGGGATCGACGCGGGCGGGGCGGCGCTCCGCCGCGTGCGCGACCCGCACGACGAACCGGAGGGCGAGCGCGACCACGAGCCCGACGAGCCCGCGCGCGACCCAGAGGCGCACCGAGCCGCCGAGCGGCAGGACGAGCCACGCTGCGTGCACGGCGGTGAGGACGACGACGGGGAGCGCCAGCGTCGAGAGCGCGCGCCCGACGCGCCGGAGCAGCGCGCCGCCGCTCGGGAGCGCGGCGTCGGCCTCCAGCGGCTTGGCGACGACGGCGAAGACGCCGAGGAGCACGAGGGCCTTGGCGACGAGCACCAGCGCCTGCGCGATCGGGTTCGCGCCCGCCGGCCACCCGCCGCCGAGCATCGTCGTGATCGCGATCGCGGTGAGCGCGTCGTGGGCGCCGGCGAACGCGGCCGCCACGCCGCCCTCGACGCGCGACCACGCGGCGCGGGTCTTCGCGTGGTGCACGCAGACGATGGCCGCGAGGCCGAAGAGGCCGGGCGACGCGAACGCGCCCCACTCCCACGGCGCGGCGCCTTGCCCGCGCACGATCTCGTGGAGGCTGAGCGAGCCCGCGGCGTGCGCGGCGACGACGAGGCTGGCGAGCTTCACGAGCTCGCGGAGGGCGATGGCGGCGCGCGGCAGCGAGCGCCCGCCGAGGACGAGGGCCGCGGTGAGGGCGCCGGCCGAGAGCGCGGCGAGCCCGAGCACGTCCCCTTGGACGACCACGCGCGTCGCCGCCGCCACCGCGAGGGCGGCGGAGACGACGACCACCACCACCAGCCGCGCGAGCACGCCCGGGGCGCGGAGCCGCGCGAGGGCCCACCGCAAGGTGGCGTCGTGGTCGCCGAGCGGGGCCCGGAGGTGCTCGCCGACGCGATCGTCGAGGTCGCCCGAGCCGGGGAGCGGCGCGAACAAGAGGAGCGCGAGCACCACCGCGGCCGCCACGAGGCCGAGCGCGGTCGCCATCTCGCGTGGGATAGTGAGGTGGAGCCCCTCGAGCGGGACCTCGCGGACGTGCTCCTTCGGGGGATCGCCCCGCAGGATCCGCACCTCGGCCGCGTGCTCTTGCGCGGTGGCGAGATCGGCGAGCTCGCGGGTCCGCACGCCGTCGAGGGCGAGGATGGCGTCGCCGGGGCGGATGCCGGCGCGCTCGCCGTGGGAGCGGGCCGCGACGGCGCGCACCGCGAGGCGCCCGACGGCGGGCTCGAGGTCGAGGCCGAGGTGGGCGGCGACGGCGCGCCCCTCGCGCGTGAGCTCCTGAGCCTTGTGGGCGCGCACGCTCACCGGGCGGAGGTCGAGGCTCGCGTCGTCGAGGACGCCGGCGATCGGCGGACCGCCCCGCACCGCGCCCGAGAAGGCGACCTCGATCGAGCCGACGAAGGTGGTGTGGGTGGCCTGGTCGCCGCGATCGCAGAACGCAGCCTCGAGCGCGTCGTTCATCACGAGCTCGATCCGCGACTGGGAGGTGACGAGACCCTCGGTGGTGATCTTCGCGCTCCGCGGCCGCTCCCCGGGGCGGCGCAGCTCGCCGCGGAAGGTGATCTTGGCGGTGCGGCCCTGCGGGAAGCCCACCCCCGCGATCTCGAGGCGATCGCCGACCTCGGCCTCGCGCGGGACGATGTCGGTCACCTTGACGAGCTCGGGGATGACGTCGTCTTGGCAGCCGAGCGCGCCGACGACGAGGCCGAAGAGCAGGGCCAAGCGGAGGGCGAGGCGGAGGGCGGCGGCGAGGCGGAGGTGAGGGGCCACGGGTGGGGGTTCCTCCTCGTATAGACGGGCGGGTGAGGGTGGCCCACTTTTCGGGGCCTGCGCGCGACCGGCCGGGCCGCGACCGGGTGGAACCTTCGGGCGTCGTGTATTACCGTCTCCCGCATGTCCGAACGCGCGCCTTGGGCGGTGATCATGGCGGGGGGATCGGGGACTCGTTTCTGGCCGGCCTCGCGGTCGAAGCGGCCCAAGCAGCTCTTGCCGCTCGGGCCCGATCCGGAGGAGAGCCTGCTCGCCGCGACGGTGCGCCGCATCCGGCCGCTCGTCCCCGCCGAGCGGGTGGTGGTCGTCACCGGCGCCGCGCTCGCGGAGGCGACCCGGGCCGCGGTGCCGGAGCTGCTACCCGAAAACGTGCTGCTCGAGCCGGTCGGACGCAACACCGCGCCGTGCATCGCGTGGGCGGCGGCGCACGTCGCGCGGCGCGACCCCGAGGCCGTCATCGCGGTCCTGCCGAGCGACCACACCATCGGCGACGAAGAGGGCTTCCGCGGCGTGCTCGCTCGCGCGCTCGCCTCGGCCCGCGAGGGCACGGTCACCACCGTCGGCATCAAGCCCACCCGTCCCGAGACCGGCTACGGCTACGTCGAGACGGGGGCGGCCGCGAGCGCGTCGGGCGTGCTCTCGGTGGTCCGCTTCGTCGAGAAGCCCGACCTCGAGCGCGCGAAGGCCTACCTCGAGGGAGGCAAGCACCTCTGGAACGCGGGGATGTTCTTCTTCCGCGCCGACGCGATGCGCGCGCTCGTCGGGCGGCACCTGCCCGAGCTCGCGGCCGGGGTCGAGCGCATCGATCGCGCGGCCTCGGGGCCCGACGCGGCGCGCGTGCTCGCCGAGGTGTTCCCGACGTTGCCGTCGGTGTCCATCGACCACGGGGTCATGGAGAAGGCCGACCGGCTCGCGGTGGTGCCCGGCGACTTCGGGTGGAACGACGTCGGGAGCTGGCAGTCCGCGTGGGAGCTCGCCGACAAGGATCCGGCCGGCAACGCCGCCCGCAACGCCGACGTGACGTTCGTCGACGCGCGCGGCAACCTGGTCCACGACCTCACGAGCGGCGCGAAGAAGAAGCTCTTCGCCGTCGTCGGCGTCGAGGACGTCGTGGTCGTCGAGACCGACGACGCGGTGCTCGTGATCAAGCGCGACCGGGCGCAGGACGTCCGCGCCGCGGTCGAGGCGATCAAGGCGCGCGGTCGGGCCGACGTCCTCTGAGCGCGACGGACGCCGTGCCGGAGCTCCTCCTGCTCGGTGTCGGCCAGGTCGCGGCCGCGGCGCGCTCACGCCTCCGCGGGGTGCGGGCGCGCGGGACCTCGCGCCGCGCTCCCGACGCGCGCTTCGCCGACGTCGAGCACGTGGCGGCCGACGACGACCTCGCGATCGCGCAGGCGGCCCGCGGCGCCGACGTCGTCGTCTCTTTTCCCCCCGACGGCACCGCCGACGCGCGGCTCGCCCCGCTCGTCGCCGAGGCGCGGTCGATCGTCTACGTCTCGTCGACCTCGGTGTATCCCGAAGGTGCGCGTGAGGTCGACCTCGCGACCGCGGTCGACCCGCGACCCTCGGGCGCGGCCGCGCGTCGCCTCGACGCCGAGGCGGCGTGGCTCGCGGTCGGCGCTTCGATCGTGCGCCTCCCCGCGTATTACGGCCCGAACGCGGGGCTGCACGTGCGTCTGCGCGCCTCGTCGTTCGTCATGCCGGGCGACGGCGCGACGTTCGTCTCTCGGGTGCACGTCGACGACGCGGCCGCGTTCGTCGTCGCCGGGCTCGGCGCACCTCCGAGGTCGATCCTCCTCGCCGGCGACGACGAGCCCGCGCCCGTTCGCGACGTCGTCGCCTTCGTCGCCGACCTCTTCGGCTTGCCGCTGCCGCCGCGGGGAGATCGCGCGGCGGCCCACGCGACGCTGCGGGGCGACCGGCGCGTCGACAGCCGCGCGACGCGCGAGCGCTTCGGCGTCCGGCTCGCGTACCCGACGTACCGCGACGGCTACCGCGCGATCCACGCCCGCCTCGCCGCGGGCGCGTGACCGCGCCGGGTCAGCGCGCCTTGCGGGCCGAGCGTCGCTCCTTGGAGCCGGGGCTCGCCGCCCCGGCCGAGACCTTCTTCGCGCGCTTGCCCTTCGCCGAGTAGGGATCGAAGAGGGCCGCCGCGTCGACGCCCTCCTTGCCGGCCTCCGCCTCGAGGCGCTTGAGGTCGTCGCGGAGCTTGGCCGCCTTCTCGAACTCCAGCTCCTCGGCGGCGCGGAACATCTCGAGCCGCATCGCCTGGATCTGCTCCGCGAGCTCGACGGCGTCGGCCTTCTTCGCGCCCTTCTGGCCGGCCTTCGGCGTCTTGGGGACGTTGTAGTAGTCGATGGTGCCCGACGCGGGGTTGATGTCCATCACCGCGCGCACCACGGTCTGGGGCACGATCCCGTGGTCTTCGTTGAACTGGCGCTGGACGGCGCGACGGCGGCCCGTCTCCTCGATGGCCCGCTGCATCGCCGGCGTGACCTTGTCGGCGTACATGATGACGCGCCCGTTCACGTTGCGGGCGGCCCGGCCGATCGTCTGGATGAGCGAGCGGGGGCTGCGGAGGAAGCCCTCCTTGTCGGCGTCGAAGATCGACACGAGCGACACCTCGGGCAAGTCGAGGCCCTCGCGGAGCAGGTTGATGCCGACGAGGACGTCGAACTCGCCGAGCCGGAGGTCTCGCAGGATGTCGATGCGCTCCAGCGTGTCGACGTCGCTGTGGAGGTAGCGGATGCGCACCCCGAGCTCGCGGTAGTAGTCGGTGAGATCCTCGGCCATCCGCTTGGTGAGGGTCGTCACGAGCACGCGCTCGTTCTTCTTGGTGCGATCGCGGATCTCGCCGAGGAGGTCGTCGACCTGGCCCGACACCGGCCGCACCTCGATCTCCGGATCCATGAGGCCGGTCGGGCGGATGAGCTGCTCCACGAAGGCGCCGCTCGTCTTCTCGAGCTCGTAGTCGCCGGGCGTCGCCGAGACGTAGATCGCGTTCTTCACGTGATCCTCGAACTCCTCGAACTTGAGCGGGCGGTTGTCGAGCGCGCTCGGCAGCCGAAACCCGTACTCGACCAGCGTCTCTTTGCGGGCGCGGTCGCCGCGGTACATCGCCGCCACCTGGGGCACGGTCTGGTGCGACTCGTCCATGATGAGGAGGTAGTCGGGCGGGAAGTAGTCGATGAGGGTGGGCGGGGGATCGCCGGCCTTCCGCGCCGAGAGGTGGCGCGAGTAGTTCTCGATGCCGGTGCAGAAGCCCATCTGCTCCATCATCTCGATGTCGTACATCGTGCGCTGCTCGAGGCGCTGCTTCTCGAGGAAGCGGCCCTCCTTGTCGAAGAAGTCGAGCCGCTCTCGGAGCTCGTCGCGGATCGCGGAGATCGCGCGGCGCATCTGCTCCTGAGGGGTGACGTAGTGCGATCCGGGATAGATGGCGTACCGCTCGAGCGAGTCCTTGACCCGCCCGCGGAGCGGATCGACCTCCTTGATCGACTCGATGGTGTCGCCGAAGAACTCGACCCGGATCGCCGTCTCCTGCTCGTAGACGGGGAAGATCTCCACCACGTCGCCCCGGACGCGGAACGTGCCGCGGTGGAAGTCGACGTCGTTGCGCTCGTACTGGACGTCGACGAGCATGCGCAGCAGGTTGTCGCGCCGGAAGTCCTCGCCCGTGCGGAGGTCGATGAGGAGGCCGTGGTAGCTCTCGGCGCTGCCGATGCCGTAGATGCAGCTCACGCTCGCGACGATGATCACGTCGCGACGAGACAGGAGGGCGTGGGTCGCCGAGTGGCGCATCCGATCGATCTGGTCGTTGATGATCGAGTCTTTGTCGATGTACGTGTCGGTCGAGGGGACGTACGCCTCGGGCTGGTAGTAGTCGTAGTAGCTGACGAAATATTCGACCGCGTTCTCGGGGAAGAGCTCGCGCATCTCGCCGTAGAGCTGGGCGGCGAGCGTCTTGTTGGGGGCGAGGATGAGCGTCGGCCGCTGCGTCGCCTGGATGACGTTGGCGATCGTGAACGTCTTGCCCGACCCGGTGATGCCGAGGAGCACCTGGTGCTTGTCGTTGCGCTCGAGCCCGGCCACGAGCTGACCGATGGCCCGGGGCTGGTCGCCCTTGGGCTCGAACTGCGAGACGAGGCGGAAAGCGCGGGGCATGCGAGCCCTACATCCTCTATCCTGCCCCGACGATGCGCAAGCCCGGAAGGGTGGATCCGGCCCGCGGGGCTCAGGTTCGTGAGCGCCGCGCGCTCGCGCGCGGCGCCGTCGTCCGCGTGGCCGTGCTCGGGGCCGGCAAGCTCGGCTCGGCGATGGTGACGAGGCTGTCCGATCGCGCCGAGGGCGCGCGGGCGTCGGCGGGGCCGCCGGGCGCGCACGCGCGGGGGGCGCCCCGGGCCGCGCCGGTCGAGGTCGTCGTGTGGACCCGCACCGCCGATCGAGCGCGGCCGCTCGGGCGCCTGCCCCACGTCCAGCTCGCGGCGACCCCGGCGGAGTGCGTGCGGGATGCACATTTCGTCCTCGGCGTGCTCGCCGACGGCGCGGCGACCCGATCCGCGCTCCACGGCCGAGCGGGGGCCCTCGCGGTGATGGCGGCGGCGCGCCGCCCGCCGCTCTTCGTCGACGCCTCGACGTCCGGCCGGCGGGCCGCGCTCGAGCTCGCGGAGCTCCTCGCTGGAGCGGGCGTCGGCTACGTCGACGCGGCGATGAGCGGCACGGTCGGCCCGGCGCTCCGCGGCGAGCTCGTCGCCCTCGTCGGCGGCGCCCCGTCGGCGGTGCGCCGCGCCCGCTTCCTCCTCGACCTCCTCTGCCGTCGCGTGATCCACGCGGGCGCGGTCGGCCAGGGGCAGGCGCTCAAGGTCGTGCTCAACGGCGTCGGCGCTCACCACTTCGTCGCGTTCGCGAGCATGCTCGCGCTCGGGGAGCGGGCCGGGCTCCCGCGTGCGGCCCTCGTCGACGCCTTCACCACCGGGGCCTT
>JAEUKG010000522.1 GCA_016794325.1 Myxococcales bacterium
TACGTGCCGCGCTGCATCATTTCCAGATCGTGTAGCCGTAGACGCAAGCCGCGACGAGCATGAGGGCGTCGACGCGGTCGAGGATCCCGCCGTGGCCAGGGACGATCTGGCCCGAGTCTTTGACGCCGGTGGACCGCTTGAGGAGCGACTCGCCGAGATCGCCCGCTTGGCCGAGCGCGCCGGCGACCAGCGCGAGCAGGAGGCCGGGGCCGAGGGGGAGGCTGCGCAGGAAGACGAAATGCGCGAGGACGGCCGCCAGCGCGCTTCCTGCGAGGCCGCCGATGGCGCCCTCGACCGTCTTCTTCGGCGACACCGCTTCGTAGAGCTTGTGCTTGCCGAGGAAGCGCCCCGCGAAGTAGCCGCCGGTGTCTCCGAACCAAGCGACCATCAGGCAGAAGACCACGTAGCCCGCGCCGTCTTCGCCCTGGTCGCGTCGCAAGACGGCGAGGAGGGTGATCGGCACGCCGACGAAGAGCGGCCCCGCGCTCATCGCCAGCGCGCGCAGCGCAGCCGTCTTCATGTCGCCGAGGCGCACGAGCGTCCACAGCGGGCCGAGGAGGGGCGCGGCGATCAGGGCCGTGACGAGCACCTTCGGGTTGTTGCCGCCGAGGTAGGCGACCGCCGACGCTCCGAGGGTGAGCGAGATCCCGAACGCGCGCGACGCGGTGTCGTTCGGGTGGGTCATCCCGAAGAGCTCGAACGCGCCGACCGCCGTCGCCGCGAGCACGACGAGGAAGAGCGACCAGTCGGGGCCCTTGTAGAGCAAGAGCAGGATGATCGGCACCGCGACCGCCGCGGTGAGGAGGCGCATCGCGAGGTTGCCGGCCTTCTTCGGCTCGGCCTTCGGTTGAGCGCCCGACTCCGGCGCAGCGTCCGACGGATCCCCGCCCGAGGTCGGACGCGCCTCACCCATGGTCAGACCGCGACGAGCAGCGCCGGCGACGACTCGCGCGGCGCTCCGCCTTCGCTCGCGAGCTCGGGCACGAGGGGGGCAGCCTTGCCGACCTTGCCGAAGCGCCGCTCGCGGTTCTGGTAGCTCGCGACCGCCTGGTACAGGTCTTCGGCGTCGAAGTCCGGCCAGAGCGCGTCGGAGAAATGGAGCTCGGCGTAGGCGAGCCCGTAGAGGAGGAAGTTCGAGATCCGGCGCTCGCCGCCGGTGCGGATGACGAGATCGGGGTCGCCCACCGCGAGGCTCGGCAGCCGCGCGTGCAGCGCCTCGCAGGTGACGTCCTCGACCGCGCGCTTGCCGGCGGCGACCTCGGCCGCGAGCTCGCGCGCGGCTTCGGCGATCTCCTCGCGGCCGCCGTACGACAGCGCGAGGGTGAGGGTCATCTCGTATTTCTTGGAGCTCTCGTTGCGCAGCGGGTCGAGCACGGCGCGGACGACGCCGGGGAGGCGGCCGATGTTGCCCACCGCGTTCAGGCGGATGGAGTTGTCGAGGATCTCTTCGCGCTCGGAGAGCAGGAACTCCCGGAGGAGCACCCACAGCGCGTCGATCTCGTCCTCGGGGCGAGCCCAGTTCTGCTCGCTGAAGGCGTAGAGGGTGAGCGCGCGGAGGCCCAAGCGGCGCGCCGCGCGGACGATCCGGCGGACCGCCTGGGAGCCCTGGCGGTGCCCCTCGGCGCGGCCGAGCCCGCGCTGCTGAGCCCAGCGGCCATTGCCATCCATGATGATCCCGACGTGGGACGGGAGATTCCGCGCTTCGATCAAGGTCATAGAGAAGGTCCGCGGAGCCTTAGCACGAGGTGCCAGCCCCATCAATGTGATGTGGTGAAATGTGCGAGGAATCCTCTGGTTTCCTCGCGGGTCCTTGGAGGAAACGGGCGAGCGGGACCGTTGGTTCCACCGCTCGAGGGCGTCTCCGGACCGCTCACGTCGTGGTGGATCGGATCACGGCTTGCGGGTCGCGATGTACATGGCGTGGTCCGGGTACGCCGTGCCCCCCGTGAAGTAGAGCCGGCAGCGATCGCTCGAGAGCCAGGCAGGGAACACCTGGTCGGCGACCTGGAGCTCGGTGACGGGTCGGGCCGTGCCGAAGGCGCCCCCCGGGCTGGTCCGGCGGGTGACGTACATCGTGTACTTCGTCGAGCTCGGCGCCCGCGTGGAGAAGTAGAGCACCTCGTCGTCGTCCGACGGGACCGGGGTCGCGATCTCCTCGCCCGGGTTGCCGACGGCGAGCTCGACGAAGCCGGAGAACGGGGCGTCGAGCGTGGGTCGCGAGCCGCGCCACGCCGTTCGGCTGGCGAGGCTCGCGCCGCTCGTGACGTAGAGGACGAGGCCGCCGCGGGCGAGCGCCGGGTGCGTCGTGAAGGCGCCGATGGAGTCGAGCTCGCCGACGCTGGTGAACCCGCCGAACGTCCCTGCGACGTCGGCGCGGGTCCCTCGGACGATCTTCTGGGACGTGACCGCGCCGCTCGAGCCCCCGCGGATGTCGGTGAGCAGGACCGTGAGCGCGTCGGGCGTCACCGCCGGTGTGGCGTAGGTCCCGCCGTCGGGGCTCGTGGCGACCACCACCCCGGGGCCGAACGCCTCGCCCGTCGACGCGCGGGTGCTCATGACGATCCGCCCGATGTTCTCCCCGTTCTTGGAGCGGAAGAAATAGAGCGTCTTCTCGTCGGCCGAGAGGGTGGCCTGCAGCGCGACCTCGTTCGTGTCGGCGATCCCAGCCACCTTGCTGGGCGTCGAGAACGGCGCGAACGGATCGCAGCGCCCAGCGCCGCCGTCCGCCGTCGCGTCCGGGGCCGGCGATCCGTCGCTCGCGGTCGCGTCGACGCCCCCGTCGGTCGCCGCCGCCTCGTCGCCGTCGAACGCGCCGCACGCGACGGCCAGCCCGAGCGGCGCCGCCCCGAGCGGGAGGAGAGCAGCGTAGGACCACCTCACCACCCCCAGCGTACGCCAAGTCGCCGATCCAGGCCCGTCGAACGCGAAGCGAATCTGACAAAAGAAGCCCGGCGGCCTCCTCGAGCGGGCGCTCGCGGAAAGCCGCCGGTCTCGGCCCCAGCGCTCCGGACGCTCAGTCCTTCAGCGCCTCGGCGCCGCCGATGATCTCCATGAGCTCCTTGGTGATCGCCGCCTGGCGGGCGCGGTTGTAGACGAGGGTGAGCTTGCCGATCATGTCCTTGGCGTTGCGCGTCGCCGCGTCCATCGCCGTCATGCGCGCGCCGTACTCGGCGGCCTGGCTGTCGAGGAGCGCTCGGTAGATCGAGATCTCGACGTACATCGGCACGAGCCGCTCGAGGAGCGCCTGCTGGTTGGGCTCGTAGATGAGCTTCGCGCGGGCCTCGTCCTTCGCGGTCTCCTCCGGGGGAGGGATGGGCAGGAGCGGCCGGAGCGTGGGCTTCTGCGTGATCGCGCTGAAGAACTCGTTGTACACGAGGTAGATCGCGTCGAACTCGCCCTTCTCGAACTGGGGGACGAGCCAGCCTGCGACCTCGGCCACCTTCGACAGGTCGAGCCCGTCGTAGATGCGCTGGAAGTCCTGCACGACGTCGCCGCCGCGCCGCACGAGGTACTCGCGGCTCTTCCGGCCGATCGTGGCGAACACGACCTCGACGCCCGCCTCCTTGCGGGCGCGCCACTCGCGCTCCGCCATCTTGCTGACGTTCGCGTTGAAACCGCCGCAGAGGCCGCGGTCGCTCGACAGGACGATGAAGAGGACCTTCTTCTCCGGGCGCCGCGCGAGCAGCGGGTGGAGCGCCGACTCCTTGTGGTCGGCCTTGTACTCCTCGTCGGTCTGCTGCTCGATCATCTCGGCGGCGACGGTGCGGAGGATCTGGCTCGTCTTCTCGGCGTACGGGCGCAGGGCGAGGGTGCGCTGCTGGGCGCGGTTGAGGCGCGCCCCCGCGACCATCTTCATCGCGCGCGTGATCTTCTGCGTCGACTTGACGCTCGTGATCCGCTTTCGAATCGTCTTGAGAGAAGGCATTACTTCTTGTCCTTCTTGTCCTTCTTCTCTTTCTTCTCGCTCTTGGCGGTGCCCTCGAACGCGGGGCCGAACTCCTTGAGCGCCTTCTTGAGCTCCTCCTCGGCGTCCTTGTCGAGGACCTTCTTGGTGCGGAGCGTCTCGAAGATCTTCGGGTACTTGGACTCGATGAACGCGTAGAGCTGCTGCTCGTAGGCCGCGAGCTTGCTGGCCGGGAGCTCGTCGACGTAGCCCTTGGTACCGGCGTAGATGAGGACGATCTGCTTCTCGACCGGGAGCGGGACGTACTGGCCCTGCTTGAGGATCTCGACGAGGCGGGCGCCGCGCTCGAGCATGTCGCGGGTGACCTTGTCGAGGTCGCTCGCGAACTGCGAGAACGCCGCCTTCTCGCGGTACTGCGCGAGGTCGAGCTTGAGGGTGCCGGCGACCGACTTCATCGCCTTGATCTGGGCGTTGCCGCCGACGCGGCTGACCGAGATACCGACGTTGATGGCGGGGCGGACGCCCGAGTAGAAGAGGTCGGTCTCGAGGAAGATCTGGCCGTCGGTGATGCTGATGACGTTGGTCGGGATGTACGCCGAGACGTCGCCGGCCTGGGTCTCGATGATCGGGAGGGCGGTGAGCGAGCCGCCGGACTGCGGGTTCCGCACCATCTCGTGGCCGTCGCCCTTGCCCTTGAGCTCTTCCTTGGCGGTGTGCTCGCCCTGCTCGCCGACGTGCACGGTGGCGCCGCCGCGGTCCTCCCACTTGCTGCCCTTGGGGAGCACGCACCACTCGTTGGCCATCTTGGCGGCGCGCTCGAGCAGGCGGGAGTGGATGTAGAAGACGTCGCCCGGGTACGCCTCGCGGCCCGGCGGGCGGCGCAGGAGCAGCGAGAGCTGGCGGTACGCGACCGCCTGCTTCGAGAGGTCGTCGTAGATGCAGAGCGCGTGGCGCCCGCTGTCGCGGAAGTACTCCGCCATCGTGACGCCGGTGTACGGCGCGATGAACTGGAGCGGCGCGCTCTCGCTCGCGCCGGAGACGACGATGGTGGTGTACTCCATCGCGCCGTTGGCGGTGAGCTTGTCGACGACGGCGGCGACGGTCGACTGCTTCTGGCCGATGGCGACGTAGAAGCAGTACACCCCCTGGCCCTTCTGGTTGAGGATCGTGTCGATCGCGACCGCGGTCTTGCCGGTCTGGCGGTCGCCGATGATGAGCTCGCGCTGCCCGCGGCCGATCGGGACCATGGCGTCGATCGCCTTGATGCCGGTCTGGAGCGGCTCCTTGACGG
>JAEUKG010000572.1 GCA_016794325.1 Myxococcales bacterium
CCATCGACCCCGAGGGCCAGGTCGCGCCCGGCGGCGCGAGCCCCGAGGAGGTGCTCGTGCCCGGCTTCGCGTTCCTCGTCGGCGCCCTCCACTGACACTCTCCCACCGCGGCGCCGAAGGTCGCGCGACCGGCGCCGCGGCTGGCTCGTTCGCCACCGCCGGCGCGCGATCGTACAGGCCCGGCACGTCTCCCAGGCCTTGACGCGCTGCGTGGCGACGGGGGAATCTGAGAGGACGTGGCGACGCTCGATGTCCTCCTGCCGGTGCTCGTCGCGCGGGTGCTCGACGCCTCCGACGTCGACCTCCTGCGCCAGATCGCCGACGCCCGCGAGGCGGTCATCGTCCCCCTCGACGCGGCGCCGGTGGACGGCGGCGAGCACATGCTCGAGGTGTTCCACGCCGGGCCCGGCGGCGACGCGGCCGCGCTCTTCCTGGCGGAGCCGGAGGGCGCGCCGACGGCCCAAGGTTTCCCGCTGCGGCTCCGGCCGTACGGCTCCAAGGCGACGCCGGCCGAGAAGCGCACCACCGGGGGCGCGCTGCGCTCGGTGCGCACGCACTCGAAGAGCTGGGCGTCGCCGAACCTCACCAAAGACCACGAGGCCGCGCTCGACCACCGCGAGGTCGGCGCCGACCTCACCGGCCGGGCCCTCGGCGGCGGAAAGCTCGTGCTCACCGAGCTCGTCGGCAGCGGCGGCAACGGCCAGGTGTACAAGGCCATGCACCGCGAGCTGCAGAAGACGGTCGCGGTCAAGACGCTCCACGAGTCGCTCCAGCGAGACCTCTCGTTCAGCTCGCGCTTCCACGCCGAGGCCCTCGCCGCGAGCCGGCTCGACCACCCCAACGTGGTGCGCGTCATCGACTTCGGCCAAGAGCCCGACGGCTTGATGTACCTGTCGATGGAGTACCTCGCCGGCACCGACCTCGAGACCGTGCTCACCCGCGAGGGGCCGCTCGCCGCGCCCCGCGTCGCCGATCTCATGAGCCAAGCGGCGGCGGGCCTCGCCCACGCGCACGCCAAGGGCATCGTGCACCGCGACGTCAAGCCGGCGAACCTCCTCATCGTCGCCGGGCAAGACGACGACGGCAACCCGACGGAGACGGTGAAGGTCTGCGACTTCGGCATCGCGCTCATGCCGGGCGACGGCGCCACCCGCGTCGCGGGGACGCCCGCGTACATGTCGCCCGAGCAGTGCCGCGGCGACGCGCTCGACGGGCGGAGCGACGTGTATTCGTGCGGCGTGACGCTCTACGAGCTCGCGACCGGATCCCTGCCGTTCGACGGGCCGCCGCACCGGCTCCTCGTGCAGCACGTGACCGACACGCCGGCGCGGCCGTCGGCCAAGAACCCGAACGTCGACCGCGAGCTCGAGAAGGTGATCCTGAAGGCGATGGCCAAGGCGCCCGGTGAGCGCTACGCCTCGATGCGCGACCTCCGCGCGGCGCTGCGCGCGCTCGGCGCCCGCCCCGGAGAGGAGGCGGGCCCCCCGTCGGCGAGCTGGATGCAAGGCAAGGAGGAGGGCTACGCCGCGTTCTTCACCTCGCTCGCGGGCACGGTGGAGGCCGGCGGCTACCACGAGGCCGAGGAGCTCTCGCAGACGATCGCCCACGAGGGCTCGGCCGAGCTCGTCCAGCGCTTCGCCGCCCTCGAGGAGACGACGCAGCTCGAGACCGCGCTCCGCACGCTCGCGCGCCGCGCCGAGGGCGTGCCGGTCTACAAGGCCGTCAAGGCGCTGCGGAAGCTCCGCGGGAGCGGGCGGCCGATCGAGCCGCAAATCGAGCCGCTCCTCGCGACGATCCGCGATCCGGTCACGCTGGGCCCGCTCGCCGAGCAGCTCCTCTCCGGGGCGAGCGACCCCGCCCCCGAGGTGCTCGCGCTCTTCGAGTGGGCGAAGGTGACCGGCGCGCACGCCCTCTACGACGCGCGCCTCAAGCTCGGCGACGTCGGTCCGGCCCGAGCGCGGTTCGTGGCCGCGATGCGCAAGGTGGGCGACCGCTCGTGGCCGGTGGTCGTGGCCGCGCTCACCCGGCACGCCCCCGAGGCCGGGCGCCCGTTCGACGAGAAGCTCGCCGAGGACCTCCTCCGGGCGCTGCCGCGCGTCGCCGACGAGCGCTCGGGTACCGTGCTCGCCCAGCTGGTGCGCGGCGGGGGCGCGACCGTCGCCCGCCTCGCGATCCCCGAGCTCGTCGCGGTGTGGGGCGAGCGCGCGCGGCCGGTGCTCATCAGCGTCTTGTCGATGACCGACGACGCCGCGCGCGTGGCCGCGCTCACCGGGCTGAGGGAGATAGGCGCGGTGGACGAGCTGTCGATCCAGCGCGCCGAGATCGTGCTGCGGGCGGGCGCCGCCGGGAGCGACGACCTGAAGGTCGCCGCCGCGCTCGCCATCGCGCACGCGCGCCCCGACATCCGCGGGATCGCCTCGATGGCGCTCCAGCGCGCGCTCGCGGCGCGCCTCGGCGGGCTCCAGCTCTTCCGGTCCAAGGAGGGGCCGCGCGTGCTCGGGGCGGTGGCCCAGGGCTACCTCGTCGTCGGCGGGCGGAGCGCGCAAGCCGAGCTCAAGGCGCGCATCGAGGAGATCCCCGAGCCCGTGAAGAGCGAGCTTTTGCGTCTTTTGGGATAGTCCTCGCGCCGCCCGGGGCGAGCCTCAACCGCCGTGATCGTGCTCGTGGTGGAGGTCGTCCAGGTGCTCGTGCTCGTGCGACACCGCGGCGTGGGCGTGGGCGTGGGTGTGGGCCCCGCGGGGCATCGGATCGTGGACGTGATCGTGGTGCCCG
>JAEUKG010000587.1 GCA_016794325.1 Myxococcales bacterium
GGCGCGCGCGCGGCTCGGGTCTCCCGCGCCCGGCGGCGGCCCTCGCCACGAGCGCCGTGCGCGCGGTCGTCGGGCCGCTCGGCGAGGTGCGCGGGCGCTCCGTCCGGCTCGGTCGCCTCGTCGGCTCGCTGGCCCGCGCGACGTTCCCCGACGGTGGCGCGCGCGTCCCCGACGCGTCCGGGGTCGGCTTCGCGCGCGTCGCGACATCGAGCGACGGCGCGGTCATCGTGCTCGAGAGGTCTCCTCGGGAGGTCGCCGCCGAGCCCCTGCCGGAGCTCACCCGCGCCCGCGAGGCCACCGAGCTCTTGCTCGCCGCCGACGACGCGCTCTCCCATGGCGAGACGCCGCGCGCGCGCGAGCTCCTGCTGGGCGCGCTCGGGCGCGCGCACCGCCACCCCGACGCGCTCCTCACCCTCGCCGAGCTCGACGCGGTCGAGGGCCGGGAGCACGCCGCGCTCGCCGCGCTCGCCGAGCTGTCGGCGGCCGAGTCGCGGCCGGCGGCGGGCGCCCTCGAGGCCGAGCTCCTCTCGCGGGTCGAGCCCCGACGCGCGGTCGAGGCGTGGCTCCGCGCTGCCGAGCTCGAGCCGTCGGGCGAGCTCGCGGCGGAGGCCTTCGCGCGCGCGGCGAGCGCGACGAGCTCCGCCGATGACGCCCTCGAGTGGCTCGGTGAGGCCCTCGCCCGCGCGCCCACCCGGCCCGATCTCGCGCTCGCGCGCGTGGACGCCGCGATCCGCGCCGGGCGCCTCGACGCCGCGCGCGCCGACGTGCAACGGCTCGAGGCGCTCGCCCCCACCGCGCGCGAGAAGCACGCGCTCCTCCGGCGCGCCGCCGACGCCTACCTGGCCGCCGGTGCCCCGGGCGAAGCAGCCAAGCTCTACGAGCGAGCCGTCCTCTTCGCGCCCGACGACCCGCTCGCGATCGGCGGCCTTGGGCGATCGTTCGTCGCGCTCGGCCGACACGGGCGAGGCGCGCAGCTGCTCCAGCGCGCCGTCGACCGGGCCCCCGAGGCCCACGACCTCGTCCTCGAGCTCGCGCGTGTGGTCGCCGATCGCCTGGAGGACCTCCCTGCCGCGATCGCGCGGGCGCACTCCGTCCCCAGCGAGGCCCCCGAGGGCATCGAAGCGCGGCGCCTCGAGGCGCGCTGGCGCGCGCGGCTCGGGGACGTCGCGGGAGCGTCGCTCGGCTACGCCCGCATGCGCGCGCGCGTCGAGGACGCCGGCCGACGGGATCTCGTCCCCTGGCTCGCCGAGGCCGCATCGTTCGAGGAGACGACGCGGGGAGACCTCGCCGCCGCGCAGCGCCACCTCGTGGCGGCGCTGGGCCTCGCCCCCGACAACGAGGCGCTCCGCGAGTCGCTCGCCCGTCTGTCGGCAGCCCCGCGGCGCGCGCAGCCCCTCGAGGACGACGGCGGCCGGGACGACGGCCCCACCCAGGTGAAGCTACCCGAGCCTCGCGGCGAGGACGCGCCGACGCAGACCCGCGAGCTCACGGACGACGAGGCCGAGCTACGCGCGGAGGAGCTCACCCGCAGGCTCCAGGCCGACCCCACCAGCGGGCCCGTCGCCGACGAGCTCGCCACGCTCCTCGCGCGCCTCGGGCGCTCGATGGAGCTGCTCGCGCTCCTGTCGGCGCGGCTCGAGGAGGCGAGCCCCGAGGAGCGCGCGCGGCTGATCCCCGGTCAGAGGGCCGTGCTCGCGCGGCTCGCCGACGAAGCCGAGGGGCAAGGCAAGCGCGACGAGGCCGCGCTCTTCCGCGACGCCCTCGACGCGATCACGGATTGAGGGCGGCGCGGACGTCGGCGATCGCCCCTTCGACCTCGCTCGGATCCAGGTGGCACGCCTCGGCGAGCTTGTGGAGCATGTCGAGCTCGGGCGCGCTCACGTCGTTGCTGCACTGCGCGAGGAGGGCCGCGATGCGGAGGACCTCGCGCGCGTGCTCGGCGCGGGTGAGGGGCTCCGCGAGGCGCGCGAGGCGACGGTCGATTCCGTCCTCCGCGAGCTGGTCGGACAAGTCGGCGACGAGCGACTCGACGTGGTTCTGCGGGACCGTCCCCCCGCACGCGACGGTCACGACGCGCTCGAAGGTGCGCCGCTCCTCGTCGTCGAACACGCCGTCGGCGCAGGCGACGAGGTAGGCCCCCTCCACGATGCTCTCGAAGAGGGCCGCCGCGGCTGGGTCGAACCCGGTGGGGATCGTCGAGTCCGCGTCGGGCTTGGACCCGTAGGACGCAGCCGCGAGGGAGAGGATCGAGCTCGAGGCCGGGGCATCCTCCGCCCGCCGGCTCTGCGCGAGCCGAGCCAAGAGCTGTATACGCTGCTCGGAAACCATGGATCTCGGAGCTTACCAGATCACGGGGAGACGAGGATCTCGAAGCGCCCGGCCCGGTCGGTGACGCCCTCGCCGATCTCGAGGTAGGGACCGCCACGGGCGAGGCGCGCGTACGCGCGCACGACCGCGCGTGGGATCACGTTGCCCGAGGGATCTTGCAGCGTGTAGCCGATGCGCGCAGGCACCGGCACGCGCAGCGGCTCGAGGGTGACGCTCCCGGCCCCGGGCGCGGGCGGCGCGACGCTCCGGGACGGGCTCACGACGCGCGGGAAGCCCGAGCCCGGCTCGGGGATCACGGTGAGGTCGTACGTGCCCTGCTCGAGCGCGAGCACGTAGCGCCCTTCGCCGTCCGTCCGCCCGCGTGCGCCGCGCGGAAAGAGCCACGACCGCCGCGCGCGAGCGGCGCCCTCTTCGTCGGGCTGGGTGGCCGCTGCCTCGGCCACGACGTCCGCGTCCACGAGCGGCCGTCCGTCCGCGAGCACCGCCCTCCCCTCCACCACCGCGAGCGGCAGGACCGGGAGCGTCAGCGACGACGTCGGGGAGTCGACGCTCACCGCCACCCGCTGCCGCCCCCACCCGAGCCCCCGATCGGGCCGCACGTACGCGAGGTACTCGCCCGGCGGGAGCACCGTGGCGAAGCGACCGCGGGCGTCCGAGCGGAGCCACGTCCGGTACCGCAGCTGCCGGGTCTTCACCGCGACGCCCTCGGTGGGCACGAGGGCGACGTTCGTGCTGTCGAAGACGATCTCGGCCGCGAGGCCGATGGCGGACGCGTCGGGGGTCACGACGACGCCGGAGACCGCGACGGGTGGGGGCAGATCGGGGTACGTCGCGTCGAGACCGACGCCCTGGATGACGGCGCTCACGTAGGTCGGAACGCCGATCGCGCCGAGCGGAGGCGCGACCACGACGTCGAGGTTGTTGCGGAGGACCGCGCCGTCGTTCTCGCCGATGGTGTCGAGGCGCACCGTGCTGACCACGCCCGACAAGAGGTGCATCGCCGAGACTCGCCGCTCGAGCTGCGCGTCCTGGATGAACACACGAAAGCCGTCGAGGCCGGCCTTGCGCCGCACGACCGATCGCCGCGCGTCCCCGCTGGGGTCGTCGAGGGTGGCGTCGGAGACGACGTCCTGCCCGGCGAAGGCGGCACCGGTGATCACCGGCGGCAGGGCGTCGTATCCCTCCGCCGGCACGATGCGACGCTCGTAGTTGCCTTGCGGGACCAGCGCCGTCATCGAGATCGCATGGGCGCCGAAGGGCCCGCGGGGCTCCGCCACCACGACCGCCTCCGACTGCACCACGTCCGACGGGAGCCCGAGGGTCTCGAGGTCGCTGATCCCGTCCGACGACCCTGGCGCGCCGTCGGCCAACCGCGGGACGAACGTCGCCAGCGCCGGGACCGTCGCCTCCTTCGCTCCGACCGCGACCCCGAGCTTGGCCGCGGTGCCGGGCGCGACGCGGTATTCGCCCTGCCACGGGACGAGCGGCGGGAGCGCGATGCAGGTGAGCGCGGGGCACTTCGCGGTGCCCTTCGCGGCCGAGAACTCGCGGCTGCGGAGCGTGAACGTGCGGCCAGCCGCGAAGAAGGACGTGGTGGGAACGGACACGACGAGGACGTAGTCGAAGGTCGCGCGGCCGGCGTCGCACCGGCCGAAGACGCACGTCGGCTTCGTGCCCGTGTACGCGTACGCCTCGCAGGGCCGATCCGGGCATTCGTTGCCCGGCGCGCGGGAGCGCGGGACTCCCTCGATCGCGCCGCAGCCGACCCCGAGCGCGATCAGGGCGACGGTGGACACCCTGCGGGGCCTCGCGCTCACTGCACCCCCGCGTCGGACGCTCCGTCCGCGCCCGCGTCCGCGCCCGCGTCGCTCGTCGTCCCGCCGGCGTCGGGGGCCGAGCACACGCGCGAGTCGCCGCCGGGGACGTAGAACCAGACGACGCTGTCGCCGCCTGTGCTGTCCGGCGTGTGGGCCTGCCGGCCCTCGATGTCGCCGCGGAAGCCGTTGGCCACGATGAACTCGATGACGTGACAGCGCGTCGTGTCCGGAGTCGGGACCGCGACCTCGACCACCCGGATCCCTCCCGTCGTCGCCCCTCGCTCGAAGAAGCTCGTGCCCGTGTCGACGATGCCGTCGCCGGTGAGCGGGTTGTAGTCCACGAAGAGCCGCCACTGAAACGGCAGCGACGGGTCGACGAGCTCGACGGGGATGACGAATTTCTCCGGGAACGTCACGAGGATACGGCTCGCCGGCGGCGCCACCGACCCGTGGAGGATGGTCGGGCGGAACGCCGGCAGCTTGGGGAGCTCGGCGGGCGTCTCGGCGATGATGCACGACGACGTGACAGCGGCGACGACGCCGCCGCACCCGAGCGCGAGCGCGCCCAGCTGGATCGACAGCTGACGACCGACGCGGCTCCCGATCACGGCCCGATCCGAGTGCTCGAGGAGGGCCGACGCGTCGGCTGGGGCGGCGCGGGTTGCCAGCGCGCCTCGGCGTACTCCGGGCGCACCGCGAGGCGATAGAGGTCGGCGAGCGACGGCAGATCGCGGCAACGCCGCTCGAGCGCGCCCGGGACCTCGAGGCTCCTCGGGTCCTCGCC
>JAEUKG010000609.1 GCA_016794325.1 Myxococcales bacterium
GCCGATCTGCTGACGGGTCGCGTGTCGCTGATCACGGTGGGCGGTCCCTACCTCGCGTATCCCACGCTGCTGCGGCTCGACCTCGGTTCGGGGATCGGGCCCGCGGTGGTCTTCCTGAAGCCCGGAGCCGGCGCGAGCCCAGGCTCGGTGGAGGTCGCCGCGCCGCGCGCGCCAGGCGCGTCGTGGGCAACGGTCTCGCTCGTCCCTTCCTGGCCGGCGTACGGGCGGCGCGGCCCGCTCCTCGCGCGCGGGGAGGGCCTCTCGTTCATCCTCGGAGAGGCGGTGACGAGCGCGTCGGCGTTCTCCCAGACCCTCACGCCGAACTTCCACACGGTGTGGTCGTCCGGCGGGCGCGCGGCCCTCGCGCTGCCGAGCCTCAACCAATCCGGCTCGCTCACCACGCTGAACACGGACACGGCGGGCGACGTCGTCATCAGCCCGCTCGGACCGGGCTTCGTCGTCGCGACCTCGCAAGCTGGCCAGCGCGGGCTCTCGTACACCAACCCCAAGACCCGCGAGTCGGTCGCCGTCACGGGCGCGGTGAACGAGGCGCGCATCGCAGCGAACGCGAGCTTCCACTTCGCCGTCGCTCGGCTCGTCGACACGGGGAACATCGAGCACGTGGTCGCCGGGAAATTTCGCGGAGACGGGAGCTCGTTCTACGAGCTCTTGCCCGCCGAGATCGCGGCGACCACGAACACGACGAACCTCCGCGTCGTCGGGACCTCGGTCGGAGCGGCGTACGCCTGGGAGTACGGGCCGCGAGGCCAGGAGGAGATCGCCGCCTTCGCCGACACCGCTTCCCCCTGAGCCCCACGCACCTCCTCCGTCGACCCACCGCGCCCCCCAAGGCTCTCCCTCGGGGCCCCGTCGAGGATCAGCGACTCGCGGCCTTGACCATGATGCCCGCAACGAGGAAGTCCCGGGGGGCGCGATCGGCGCGCCCCGCGGGGTGCAGCGCCACGGCGACGCTCGCCGTCCGCGTTCGCCGCTCACCCGCTTTGACGACGAACGGATCGTCCGGACGAAGCGTCTTCTGCCCGTCGTCCCAGCGGAGGGTGTACTCGAGGACCTGCAGGTCGACCGCGGCCGTGCTCGCGAAAGTCATCTCCACGATCACGCAGGGGGAGTCTCCTTGCAAGCCAGCGCAGGTCCACTCGCGCACCCGTTCGACGGTCCCGCTGAGCCCAGCCTGGGCGGCGGGCATCGCACCGCGGGAGCACGCGGAGATCACCGCAGCGCCGGCGACGACGGCCATCCGGACGCCGACTCGCCGCCAGAGCGTCGGGGTCGACGACGCGGTGCGCGCCTCGGCGTGAGCACGAAGGTCGGAGCGCCGTCTCGAAGGGCCGGTGGCCCATCGACGTGGCGCCGGGCTCGAGCCGCTCGCAGCCGGCGCGGGCGGGCCCTCGGCGTACAGGTCGAGCGCATGCGGGCGCGGCGCGTTCACTCGGATCCTCTACGCCCCCGTCCAATTCGACGTCAACACGGCCCGCGCAGACCGCCCCACGTCTAAGGCGCGCGTGAGATTCGACCCGTCGCCCGTCCGGTGTCGCGCGGCGGTGAACGACGTCGTCGGGTCCTGCGAGCGGTCAGGGCGGCGCGCACCCTCGCTCTCGCGTGAGAGCCCGCAACCGGAGCTGGTCGTCGCCCAGATCGGGGGCTTCGTTCACGCACATGTGGAGCGCGTCGCACGACGGCGTTCCGACCGGAAAGGGCGAGCGATCGAGGCTGGGGCCGAGCACGCGCGAGCAATGACGCCACGCGCACTTCGAACCCCACGTGTCGAACTTCACCAACGTCATCCAACCCGCCCCGCCGGCGCCCACCGCGACGAGGACGAGGATCGTCCGGCGCGTGAGCGCCCACAGCCCCTTGGCGTGGAGTCGCCTGCGGAGGCTCACCGCGACGACCGCTCCCACCGCGAGCGCTCCGAGGTACGCCGAGAGCGGAGCTCGCGTGCACTGGAGGCTGAGGCCCAGGTCGGTCACGACCAGCATCGAAGGGGGCGAGAGCGCCGCGGCAGCCACGTAGAGCCTCTGGGAGATCGTCATGAGGTTTCACCGAGGGCGGCCCTCGAAGCCGCGTGCTGCCGGTCGGCTGCGGCACGGTACGACGGATCACGACGCTCCTTCGTTCACTGCGCGAGGGCGACCGGCGCAGCCGGGAGACCGTCAGCCTAAAATTCCTCTCGAAACGACGAAGCGCTGGGGTGGCGGCGCTTCGGCGGAGAGAGAGGGATTCGTGCGCGAGGGCGACCGGCGCAGCCGGGAGACCGTCAGCCTAAATTCCTCTCGAAACGACGAAGCGCCGCGG
>JAEUKG010000631.1 GCA_016794325.1 Myxococcales bacterium
GGCTTCACGCGCTTGGCTCGTCGCGCCCGCGCCTCGTAGGCCTCGCGCGACACCGTGCGCGCCTCGTAGACCAGCCCCTGCCAGATCGCGGCCTCGCGGGCCTCGGCGCGCGCGAGCTCGGCGAGGTCGTAGCGCAGCGTGGCGGTGACGGGCCGCCGGGCCCGCGCGCGCGGCGAGGGAGCGTCGGCGAGGTCGCGGAACACGCCGGGACCGAAGCGCTCGTAGTGGAGGATCGTGTGGGCGGTGGACACCGCGCCCGCCCACGGGTACTGCCGCAGGTACCAGCCGCGCGAGAGGTCGTGGAGGGCGGCGTCGACGGCGGCGCGCTCGCGCGGGGTCTTCCACGCCTCGTTGGGGGTGAAGAAGACGCCGAGCCCGAGCTCGTCGCCCTCGAGCTCCCACGTCTCGGCGATGTCGAAGCGCTCGGGGCTCTGCGCGACGAGCGACCCGTGGGTGAGGCCGAACTCGCCGACGATGTAGACCGCCACGTCGTCGCGCCGCTCGGCGAGGAAGCGCAGCGTCGCCATCGCCTCGTCGTAGCTCTCGGTGGGGAAGTCGGTGAAGCACATCGCCTCCGCGGCGACCCCGGCGCGCGTGAGCCGCGCCATCACGTCGCCGACGACCTCGATCGGCGCGCCCTTGTCGATGAGCTCGAGCACGCGCGGCGACGCCGACTCGACGCCGAGGGCGCAGGCGACGGCGCCGCCGCGCTTGAGCACCTCGGCGCGCTCCGCGGTGAGGTACTTCTCGGGCTTGAGGTCGGTCGCCCAGCGGAGGTCGGCGCCCGACGCGGCGAGCGCCTCGGCGAGCTTCACGATGGTCTTCGGCGCGACCGAGTCTTGCGAGAGGTAGAACGTGCGCGTGCGGTAGCGCTCGGAGAGCGCGGCGAGGTGACCGACCGCGGTGGCGACGTCGCGCTCGCGGTAGCTCGCGGTGCCGACCTCGGCGAGGCCGTAGTGGCAGAACGTGCACTTGCCCCAGTAGCAGCCGCGGGTGGGGTCGTAGGGGAGCACGAGCGTCGGCGACAGGTAGAGGTCGAGCGGCATCCCGTCGAAGTCGGGCGCGGGCAGCGCCTTGAGATCCTCCATGCCGTGACCGGGGGTCGCCCTCGCGCCGTGGAGCTTGTCGCGGACGACGACGTTGGGCACCGAGCGCAGCGGCTTCTTCGCGGAGAGGGCCTCCACGAGCGCGAGGAGGGTGCGCTCGCCTTCGTAGAGCACGGCCGAGTCGAACGGGCCGAGGGCGCGCGCGAGGCGCTGGGCCTCGAGGCGCACCAGCATCTGGGTGACGCCGGGGCCGCCGGCGGTGAGGTGGACGCCCGGCAGAGCGCGCTTGATCGCGGCCGCGAACGCGTACGCCGGCTGGAGCTGGCCCGGGAAGCACACCGAGATCCCGATCACCCGCGCCCCGCTCTCGGCGAGGCAGGGAATCAGTGTATTGTGCACGTATTGGTGGAAGGGGTCGCGCCCCACGGCGGCGGCGCGCTCGATCTCGGGGAGGCTCGTGAGCCCGAGCGGCGTGCGGTACGCGGTGAAGTCGAGGTGCAGCGGGAAGTGGGTGGCGCTCACGACGCGCAGCGCGGCGTCGATGGTCGCGGTGGCCTGGGCGTAGGCCTCGGGATCGAAGATCGCGTCGCTCCGCAGCGTGGCCTTGGCCTGCTCGACGCTCCGCTCGACGAGGCCGGCGTCGCCGCGGACGCCGGCGAGCGCGAGGTACTCGAGCTGCTCCTCGTGGCCGAGCGAGGGGAGCGCGTCGAGCTCGGCGAGGCGGGCCTCGAGCCGCCTGCGCTCCGCCTTCGCCCGAGGGGCGGACAAGAGGGCGTCGTAGGCCTCGACGTTGGCGTCGACGGGGAGCACGGAGACCCCGTGGGCGCGGAGGAAGCCGGTGAGCATCGGCACCGCGAGGTAGGGCGCGGTCGGATCGCAGGACGGCGGATAGACGAGCGCGACGTCGACGCTCATCGCTGGATTCGCACCGTCGGGGTGGCACCCGTGAAGTCTGCACGCATCGTGACGCTCTCGCCGGCGCGCACCGTCACCCGCTCGCCGCGCGGCTCCCCGGTGGGCTCGAAGTTGACGCGGACCGCGTGTTGCCCCGGATCGACGGTGACGCGGGTGGGGCACGAGCCGCGGGCGACGCCGTCGACCGACACGCGGGTGCCGGGGTCGCCGTACAGCGAGAGCACGACGCGCCCGGCGGCGGCGCTCGACGTGGCGCTGGGGGCCGCGCTCGCGGCGCTCGTGCTCGTCGTGGCCGCGGTCGGCGCGACCGCGGTGGCGGTGGCCGAGGGCGGCGCCGAGGGCGGCGGCGCGGCGCTCACCGTCGCCGACGCGGTGGCGACGCTGGCGGTGGCCTTCGCGCTCGGGGCCGAGGAGACGGTGGTGGTCGCGCTCGGGCTCGTCTGCCCCGAGGTCTGGGCGCCGGTGCGCGCGTACCACACCGCCGCGAGCGCGAGGCCGGCCGCGCCGAGGGCGAAGAGCGGCCACCGCGGCTTGCCGCTCGCGGGGGCGATCGAGCCGCGCGCGTGCTTCTGCACCGGAGTCTCGAGCGGCTTCGTGGCCACCGTCTCGACCTTGTCGGCCTTGTCGGCTTTGTCGAGCCTCTCGGCGCGCGCGGCGTCGAGGCCGACGATGCGCGGCGGATCGGGTCGCGGGGTGTCGCTGTCGATCTTGCGGGTCGAGGGCGGCGCGTCGGAGCCGTCCTCGAGGCGCCGGGTGGACGGCCCGCTCTCGGGGCGATCGGACCAGCGACGGACCTCCTCGCGCGCCGCGAACGTCTTGGTCCCGATCTCGCCGTAGCTCGCCTGCGACGGGCGCCGCTGCGTCGACCCGCGCTCGGGCTCGGGCGCGTGCTCTTCACGCCGCGCGCGGCGGACGCGCTCCCCGAGCGCGTGGGCGACGTCGGCCGTGTCGACGCCCTGGAGGAAGCCGCGGAGCGCGCGCCCGAGCTCGCTCGCCTCCTGCTGGCGCGCGCCGGGATCGAGCAGCATCGCGCGCGAGATCGCCTCGTCGAGCGGCAAGAGGCGGATGTCGGCCTCGCTCGGGCGCGGGTGGACGCCGCGCATCGCCTCGTCGCACTCCTCGGGCGTCGCGCGGCGGAACGGCGGCGTGCCCATCCACGCCTCCATGAGGACGACGGCGAGGGCGAAGATGTCGGTCGGCGGCCCGAGCTCGGCGCCCGCCATCTGCTCCGGCGGCATGTGCCCCGGCGACCCGAACACCTCGTGCCCGGTGACGAGCGCGGGCGCGGCGATGCCGAAGTCGATGAGCTTCACCTGGCCTTCTTCGTCGATCATCACGTTGCGGGGCGTGATGTCGCGGTGGACGACCTTCATCCTCCGGTGCGCGTAGTCGAGCGCGCGGCAGACCTCGGCGCCGATGTACGCCCCCTCCTCGGGGGTGAGGCCGACGCGCCGGCCGGCCTTCGAAGAGTCGTGCTTGAGCAGCTCGGTGACGCTGATGCCCTCGACGAGCTCCATCGCGAGGAAGTAGGTGCCCTGCTCGACCCCGAGCTCGTAGACGGGGACGATGTTCGGGTGGCTGAGCGAGACCGTCGTCTTCGCCTCCTCCACGAACCGGCGGACGAACTCGTTGTCGGTCGCGAGCTCGTCGCGGATCTGCTTCACGACGAGCTTCTTCTCGAAGCCGCCGGCGCCCCGCAGGGTGGCGAGGACGACGCGGGCCATCCCGCCTCGCGCGAGCTCGCGCTCCAGCACGTACTTGCCGAAGACTTGCGGATACATGGAGGAGCGTCGGGGTGAGGGGCGCCGTTCGGAGGGCGCCTCCATCCAGCTTCATTGTAACATTGTCCCCGTGCGCGTGCGCTTCCCCTGCCAGGCGGCCCTCCGCCGGGCCTTTTTCGGCCTGATTTTCGCGGCGTCCGGCTGCGAGCCGTCGGCCGAGGTGATCGACCGCCCGGTCACGGTGCACGTCCCTCGCGCGTGCGCGGTCGATCCGAAGCAGGCGTATTCGCTGTTCTACGCGGGCGGGGACTTCGACCCGAGCGCCGGCACTCCGTTCCAGGGCGTGTTCCTCCGCGACAAGGGGGCGACGCTCTCGTTGCCGGCGTCGACGCGCTCGCTCATCGCCGACGTGTCGCAGGGCTCGGACGTGCGGTCCTGGCGCGGCATCTCGATCGTGCCCGGCGCCGGCCCGGTCGACGTCCTCGTGTGGCCTCAAGACGAGGCGTGCCGGCTGAGCGCCGACGTCGAGCGCCGCCAGTCGTCCACCATCGCCGCCATCGACGATCGGCGCGTCATCGTGGTCGGCGGGCGCTCGCTCGAGAGCACCTCGGTGCCGCGCACCTACGTCGCCGACCTCACCACGGGGGACGTGACCGCGCTCGAGCTCGGGGTGGCGTCGCGCCGCTCGCAGCCGACGATCACTCGCTTCGCCCAGGGGGCGCTCGTCGCCGGCGGTTCGGATCCGGATAGTGGGGCGCCGCTCGACACCGCCGAGGTCTACAAGTCCGGCCCCGACGGGACGCTCGGCGACTTCGACCAGACCCCGATCCGCCTCACCGAGCCGCGGAGCTTGCACGGCGCGGTGACGCTCTTGTCGGGCCGCACGCTGCTCGTCGGCGGCGAGGGCACCCGCGGCGCGCTGTCGTCGATGGAGATCGTCGACCCGGTGGCGCGCACGCGGCGCACCCAGGGGGTCGCGGGCCTCCAGTACCCGCGCAAGGCGCCGACGGTGCTGCGCCTCGCCTCGGGCGAGATCCTCGTCGCCGGCGGCATCGACAACCAGGGAAAGCCCGTGCCCTACCTCGAGTGGTTCTCGGCCGACGCGTCCACGTCGACCAAGCGCCCGCGCGAGCTCGTCGCGACGACGCGCCGCGACTTCGTCGCGCTCCCGGCGGGCGGCGCGCTGGCGGTGATGGCGCCGGATCTCGACACCAAAGACTTCCGGAGCGTGTGGGTCATCACCGGCGACGGCGCGCTCGAGCCGGGTGTCCCCGTCGCGGGGCTCTCGGACGTGCAGCTCTTCCCGGGGCCGGAGGGCGCGCCGCTCCTGTGGACCGGGACCCGCTGGCTCCGCTACGAGCCGTGGTTCGGAGCGTTCTCCGCCGTCGCCGACGCGCCGCCGGTGGGGCCGCCCGGCAACCTCACGACCGCCGTCGCGCCCGACACCGGCCTCGTGATGTGGCTCCGCGACGACACCGATCAAGGGATGCACCTCTGGGGCTACCGCCACGGCGTCCGCAACGCGTTCCAGACCGTGAGCGGCTCGCTGCTCCTCGACTCGCCGCGCTTCTTCGCGCCCGATCGCGGGCCGGGCGAGAGCGCGCGCTACGACGACCGCCTCGGGCTCGTGCTCGCGCCGGGGGCGTCGGCGCTCCTGACCGACGTGACGTTCGCGCGCGTCGTCGTCGACGTCGAGGGCCCCATCGGCGCGGTGCCGTGGGTGGTGCTCCGCCAGGAGTCCGGCGTCGAGGTCGCGGTCGGCGGCCCCGACTGCCCGCTGCTCGCCGGGTCGCGGGTGCGGGTCGAGCGCGCGCGCGAGACGGTGAGCGCGTCGGTCGACGGCGGGCCCACCTCGGTGTGCGGCAAGAGCCTCGACGCGACCGGGCGCGTCTCGCTCCTCCGGCGCGGGGGGGCGGTGCCGAGCTCCACGAAGCGGGTCGACGTCGCGCGCCGCCTGGGCGACTGAGGCGGCGCGGGCCAGCCCCGGGGACGATCGGAACCTCAAGGGTTCCGAGGGCTTGGGCCGGGAACTTGACAGCGCGGCAAATTAACTAAAAAGTAAATTAGTAATTCGCCGCGCGAGCGGCGAGCCGAACTGGCGAAGGAGGCCGCTCATGTCGAACGAGGGTGCACGCGCGCGGATGGGCTCGGATGCGGACCAGAGCGGCGTGGTGCTGCGAGACACGGCGTCGTCGGCGGCGATGCCGGCGGCGAAGGCGGACGCCTTCGAGGTCGCGCACGAGCTCCACTACACGTGGCGCTACGCGTCGTCTCGGCCGGACCTCCGGCAGCTCTACGAGAAGTCGAAGGACCTGAACTGGAACGCGCGCACGCAGTTCTCGTGGGCGACGAACGTGGACCCCGAGAGCGAGCTGATCAGCGACGCGTTCAACCCCATCTTCGGGACCGACGTGTGGCGCAAGCTCGACCCGAAGCGCGAGATCCCGAAGCTCCGGCAGCACCTCACGAGCTACGTGCTCTCGAACTTCCTCCACGGCGAGCAGGGCGCGCTCCTCGCGACCTCGCAGATCGTGGCCTGCGCGCCGACGATGGACGCGAAGATGTACGCCGCGGCGCAGGTGTTCGACGAGGCGCGGCACGTGGAGGCGTACGAGCGCTACCTCCGCGAGAAGGTGGAGCTCACGTACCCGATCAGCCCGCACCTCCGGGAGATCCTCGACACCATCCTCCGCGACTCGCGCTGGGACATGAAGTACCTCGGGATGCAGATCCTCGTGGAGGGCGTCGCCCTCGGCGCGTTCGGGATGATCCACGAGACCGCGCGCGAGCCGCTCATCAAGGACATCACCAAGATGATCATGCAGGACGAGGCGCGGCACGTGGCCTTCGGCGTCCTGTCGCTCAAGGACCACTACAAGGACATGCCCGCGAGCGAGCTCCGCGATCGCGAGGACTTCATCCTCGTGGGGTCGCGCCTCCTGTGGGACCGCTTCCTCGCGCAGGAGGTGTGGGCCCACGTCGGGCTCCCGCAGAGGGAGTGCGAGGAGGCGGCCGAGAAGTCCCAGATGCTCGCGATTTTCCGGCGGCTTTTGTTCTCGAAGATCGTCCCGAACGTGAAGAGACTAGGCCTCCTCACGCCCTATGTGCGAAAAGGGTTCGAGGAGCTCGACGTCCTCGAGTACGAGACTTGGGAACCCAGCGCCTGAATCGTGGCCCATCCAAGAGAGACATCGACGGTGTGATCGAGCGCGTCTTGCCGGCGCGGCGAGGCGCGCCGCCGCCCAAGCGCGAGCGGAACGCGGAGCAGACGCGCGCCCGCATCGTGCGCGCGGCCGAGGTCGAGTTCGCGGCCAAGGGCTTCGACGGCGCCCGCCTCGGCAAGATCGCGCGCGAGGCCGGGGTGCAGCAGGCGCTCATCCACCACTACTTCGGCGACAAAGAGGGCCTGCACCGCGAGGTGCTCCGCGGGGGCCTCGAGGCGATGACCAAGGGCGTGTGGGAGCTGCTCGCGCGCATGGAGGAGCGAGAGCCGCGCACCAAGAAGAAGCGCTCGCCGGCGGTGCTGCGCGGGATCGCCGAGGCGTTCGTGGAGCTCGTGCTCCACTTCTTCGCCGACAACGGCGCGTTCTTGGCGATCCTCCGCCACGAGGCCCAGCGCGGCGATCTCACCGCGCAGATCGTGGGCCAGTCGGTGCGCCCGGTGTTCGACGCGTTCGTGGTGAAGTTCCGCGAGATGCAGCAGAGCGGAGAGGTGCGCAAGGACGTGGACGCGCGCCACCTCATCTTGTCGAGCCTCGGCATGGCGGCGTTCCCGTTCCAGGAGGCGCCGTTCGTGGCCGCCATCTGGGAGTCGCCGCTCGACGACGCGAGGTTCTTCGCGGAGCGTCGGGACGCGATCGTGGAGATGATCCTCGCCCGCGTGCTCGCCTGACGGCAGGACGACGTCCGCGACGCTCGGCCTTCGGTCGCCCCGCCGAGAGGAGGAGTGACTACGCCGCGCGGCAGAAGGTGATGACGCGTCGGTACGGGACGTCGAGGCGGGTGGGATCGGGGCCGCCGGCGCTGGTCGCGCCGAAGGCCGCGTCGAACGAGCGGAAGACCTCCTGCAGGTCGGCCTTCGAGGGTAGGCCGGTCGGGAACGCCTCGAGCGCCGGCTCGACGAGCTCTCCGTACAGCTCTTCGAGGGAGCCGCTCGTCCCCACCGCGGCCGCCACGCGCACCCACGCGGCCCACTGCTCGGGCGTCGCGTCCTCCGGGTTCGCCAGGGTGCGGCGGTCGAGGAGATCGAGCGCGCCGCCGAGGCCGTGTCCGAGCCGCTCGTCGTCGAGCGCGTAGAGGAACACGTCGCCCTCGACCTGATCGCCGAGCGCGAACAAGATCCGCGGGGGCGCTGCGAAGTCGACCTCGGTGTAGGCCCGCGCGAGCTTGCCCGCGCCTCGGAGCGCTTGGGTGAGCATGTACCCGATCGTTCGCGGATCGGTCGGCTGGATCTCGCGGAGCCGCTGGAGGTGTCGGTCGATGGCGTCGTGGCGCATGGCGCGAGTGTGGGCCGACGGCTCGGGGCCATCAACGCGCGCGCGGCGCGGTGAGAAAGATCCTCACGGTGGGCTTTGCCTCGCGTGAACGCTGCGCGTGTCGTGGGCGAAGGGCGAAGCGCGGCGAAGGGCGAAGGGCGAAGCGCCAGGGCGAAGGGCGAAGCGCCAGGGCGAAGGGCGAAGCGCGAAGGGTCGTCAGAACGTGCCGACGACGGTGAGGCTGCCGCCCTGAGGCCCCACGTCCGGGATCGCTCGCACCCGGCTCGCCTTGCTCGGGGGCTTCTCGCTCGAGTCGCCCTTGTCGGTGAGCACGAGGAACACGCCGATGCCGATGGCGCCGGCCGCGATGCCGCCCGCGGTCCAGGCGACGATGCTCTTCTTCTTCGCGTCTTCGCTGTTCTTGCAGGCGCTGTCGGCCGCGCCTCCGCCGTTCTGCGTCTGCGAGCGGGCCTCGTTGCTGCACACGTCGAGGCCCTTCGGCGCGAGGGCGATGTGCTCCGCCTGCTGGCTCCGGAGGTCGAGCCACTGGGCGGTGAAGACGCCGCTGACGACGCCGGCCGCGACGCCGACGCCGATCGCGCCGAAGCCCGCGACGGTGCGCACCGGGAAGGACTTCGTGTCGACGTTGACCTTCGGGCCCTCGGCGGGCGTGGGGGTGAGGGTGACGTCGACGCTCACGTCGCCGCCGGGGGGCACCGCGACCTCGCGCTTCTGCGCGCCGTAGCCCTTGGCGACGACCTCGACCGCGTGCGCGCCGTAGCCGACCTCGACGCGCGCGCTGCCGCCGGAGAGGGGCACCCTGCGCCCGCCGTCGACCACGACCTCGCCGGCGACCGCGGGCGACACCCGCACGACCACGGTGCCCGAGGTGCGACCGAGGAGCCGATCGAGGAGCCGCTGCGCGACCTTGCGCAGGGTCTCGTCGTTCTGATCGCGGAGGTTGTCGCTGTAGGTCTCCCGGATCGGCGGGGTGGCCTTGCCGCGCTGGAACAGGTGGAGCTCCACCGTCACCTGCGAGCCAGGGCTCTTCTGCATCGTGCCCCACACGTACCGCTCCAGCTTGAGCTGGTCGGCGATCTTGGTCTGGCACGTCGTGTCGGGCACGCGCGAGCACTTGAGCGCGGTCGTGAGCACGCCCAGCGACTGGCTCGTCTCCGACAGGCGGAGCGCCGGCGAGTCCTTCACCCGCGAGCGCAGGGCGGTCGTGAGGGCCTCGGCTTGATCCTCCGCGTCCTCGGAGTCGATGGGGAGGACCGCGACCGGCGTGGCCTCCGCGCGGGCGACGCGCGACATCGTGAGGATCGAGGTGAGCGCGACGACGCTCGCGAGGACCATCCAGAACCGGCGCAACATGCCCTCCACGATAGAGCAGGGGACCGGCCGCCCACAAGCCGAGCGCACCACCTCCCACCTCCCACCTCCCGCCGCCACCTCACCGCTGCGCGCGTCCGCGTCCACGTCCGCGTCCGCGCGCGCTTCGCGACGCGTCTGGGCCCGGTCTTCACCCGCTCTTGGCGGCCGGGCGTCGGGTCCAAGCATCGAGGGTTGGACGAACGCGCCGAGAGCTGGTCTGCTGCCGAGAGCTCGATGCGCGTCACGGGAGGAGTCTTTCGCTCGCGAGAGCTTCGGGCGCCGAAGGGGACCCACACCCGCCCGACGAGCGATCGCGTGCGTGAGGCGCTCTTCTCGATCTTGGGCGCTCGCGGCGTGTTCGACGAGCCGTGCCGCGTCCTCGACCTCTACGCCGGCACCGGCGCGCTCGGCCTCGAGGCGCTGAGCCGGGGCGCGAGCCACGCCACCTTCGTCGAGCCAGACCGCGCGGCGCTCTCGGCTCTCTCCGCCAACGTGGACGCGCTCAAGGTGCGCGATCAGGTGACGGTGCTCGGATGTGCAGTCGCGTCCGCGCTCGCCTCGGTGCGGCGGGGGCCTCCCGTCGACCTGATCTTCGCGGATCCGCCCTACGCGCTCGTGCCCACCGGGGAGGTCGGGCGGGCCCTCGAAGGGTACGCTCCGCTGCTGTCCCACTACGGTGTCTTGGTGCTGGAGCATGCGGAAGGCGACGCGCCGCCCCCCCTCCCGGGGTTGGCCCTCGTGAGCACGCGCCGCTACGGCGACACGAGCGTAACGCTCTACGAGGCCGCCAAAGATGGTTCCATGCCCTGAAGACTCTGTATACTGGCCGCCTGGCTCGTGCACCTGCACGGCCGTTCGAACCGAGCTGCGATGAGCGCAAAACCTTCGATACCCCCGCAGGGTGTCCCCTCCGGAAACGGAAAATTCATCGGTCTGGGCCTCCTGCTCGTGGCCGCTGTCGTCGGCGTGATCGTCTACCTCAAGGCGTGCCAGAAGCCCCCTGAGCCGGTCACCATCATCACCCCGAGCGCCTCGGTGTCGGTGCCTCCGCCCCGCAACACGCGCGACGACGACATCCCGCCTCCGCCGCCGACGCCCGACGCGGGCACGGACGCCGGGTCGAAGACCACCGTCCACTACGCGGCCAACCCGTGCGACGCGAAGTGCACCGGCACCGCCACTCCCGACCTCGAGGCCGCGCTCGCCCAGCGCGCGCAGCAGTCGAAGCGCAAGTGCTACTACCCGGCGCTCGCCGCCGACACCACCCTCAAGGGCCGCGCGACCATCAGCGTGAAGATCGGCGCGAACGGCAGCACCTGCAGTGCCGGCGTGTCGTCGAACGAGCTCGCGAACCCCGGCGTCGCCGAGTGCACCGCGAGCTACTACCGCAGCGGCGGCTTCCCGGCGCCGAAGGGCGGCTGCGTCCAGGTCTCGGTCCCGATCAACTACGTGCCGGGGCAGTGACGTGAAGCGGCGGCGCGCCTTCTTCGCGGTGGGCTCCGCGGGCGTGACGGCCCTCGTCGCCGCGCTCGCGGCGTGCGCGCTCGTCGGCGCCGGGGCCTGCACCGAAGGCACGACGCCGAACTGCGCCGATCCCGCGGCCAAGTGCGGCCCCGTGGGCGTCGCCGAGGGCGGCTCCGACGCGACCTCGGACGTCACGACCGACGCGCCCCGCCCCGACGGCGGCGACGGTGGCGGCGCAGACGCGGCCGACGCCGCCCCCGACGCCGAAGACGCCGGAGGCGACTGAGATGCCCCGCGCCTCGGCGCGGCGTGCGGGCGCGGCGATCGCGGCCCTCGCGGCCCTCGCGCTCTCGCTCGCGTGCGGCGAGACGCGCCGCGCGGTCGGCGAGGAGTGCCTCCGCAACGACGACTGCCTCTCCGGCTTCTGCAGCGCGCGCGCGTGCGCGGGCGCGCCGGTGCTGGTGGGGACGCCGAGCTCTCCGCCCGCGGGCACGCGCGACGACGGCGGCGGCGCCGCCGAAGACGCGGGCAAAGACGCCCCTGCCGACGCCCCCGGTGGCTGACGTGGGCGAGCCCCAGGGAGTGCTCCTCACCGTCGCCTACGACGGCACGGCGTTCCACGGCTGGGCGTCGCAGCGCGACGCGCGAAACGTGCAAGATACACTGACCGGCGCCCTCGCGGCCCTCGACCCGTCCGTCACCGAGGTCCGGGGGACGAGCCGCACCGACGCCGGCGTGCACGCCCGCGCGCAGATGGTGGCGTTCGACACCGCGAAGGACATCCCCGCTCGCGGCTGGGTCCTCGGCGTGAACCAGCACCTGCCCGAGGACGTCGCGGTGCGCGCCGCCCGCCCGGTGCCCGCCGGCTTCGCGCCCCGCTTCGCGAGCAAGAAGAAGCGCTACGAGTACACCCTCGCCCTCGAGGCGGTGCGCGACCCTCTCGCGTCGCGGACGGCGTGGCGGATCGGCGCCCCCGTGGACGTGGAGGCGATACGGCGCGAGGCCGCGGCCCTCGTCGGGACCCACGACTTCGCGGCCTACCGCGCCGCCCGCGACGAGCGCACCGAGACGACGCGCACCGTGACCGCGATCGACGTCGACGAGCCGACGCCGCGGATCGGAGAGGGGCGCCGCCTCGTCCTCGGCTTCGAGGGCACGGCGTTCCTGTACAATATGGTGAGGATCATGGTCGGCACGCTGGTGGACGTCGGGACGGGGCGATTGCCCCGAGGTCGCGCGGGCGAAGCGCTCGCCGCGCGCGATCGCCGGCTCGCGGGCCAGACCGCGCCGCCGGGCGGCCTCGTCCTCGCGCGGATCGATCTCGAGCTGCCTCCGGGTGCGGGGGAAACGTGGCCGCCGTGAGGAGCCGCCCCGCCGTCCGCGTGCGCGCCGCCTCTCCGGGTGAGGGGACGGTGGTGGCCGGCTTGTGGCGCGAGCTCTGGGACGCGCACGAGGCGTGGGGCGGCTACCTCGGCACCCGCGACCCCCGCGCCTACGAGGATCTCGCGCGCCGGCTCGACGAGGACGCCCGCGTGCGCGCCGGGCAGCCGGTGCTCGGCCGCCACGTGCACCTCGTCGCCGACGTCGGCGGCCCGCCGATCGGGCAGGTCGAGGGTTGGCTCGAGAAGCACGGCATCCTCGACACGACGCCGTACACCTGCGAGGTCCGCTCGCTCATCGTCTCCGAGCGCGCGCGCGTGTCGGGCGCCGGCCGCGCGCTCCTCGACGCCCTCGCGCGCTACGGCTCGTACATGGCGCGCGGATCGCCGTGCGTCCTCGCCGCCGAGGTCCTCGAGGAGAACCCGGCGCAGGCGTTCTACGCGAAGCTCGGCTACGAGTCGGTCGCGTGGAGCGCGCGCATCGAGGTCGACCGCGCGAGCGCGCTCCCGAGCGAAGACGCGGTGTTCGCGCGCGCGGCGGGCCCTCGCGACGCGCTCGCGATCGCGAGCCTCGACGTCGCGCTCGCGGCGCGCCGCCGGGCGCAGCGCGACCAGCGCTTCGATCGTCCGCGCGCGGTGGAGGCGACGATGGTGGGGGCGATCGCCGCGCACCTCGGGCGCGCGCCGGGCATGCTCGAGCCGGTGGAGCTCGTCGCCGTCGACCCCGCGAGCGTGGTCCGCGCGTCGGCGACGCTGGTGGTGAGCTCGCTCGATCCGCCGTTCGTCCCGTCGCGCCGCGCCCTGCTCGGCCGCGTCGCCGTCGACCCCGCCACCGAGCCCGCGCCCTTCCTCCGCGAGATCGTGCGCACCGCGGCGCGGGTGGCTCAGCTCCGCGGCGCGGCCCTCATGGAGCTCTCGGACCTCGACCCGCCCGGTTCTCCCTTGTATTCCGCGGCTTTGTCCACGGGTGCGCACCCGTGGTCCCGTGTCGTAGAAAAGATGGCGTAAAGTCGCGCGCCGCCCGTCGCGAGGCATAGGATCCGGGGTGAGAACGTCCATCTGGCGGAGCCCTGTCATGCGCAAAGTCGTCCTTACCTTCGTCCTCGCCCTCTCGACCTTCGCCCCCGCCGCCGCGTCGGCCCAGCCCGCGCAGCCTCCGCCGCCGAGCGCGGCCCAGGTCCACGCTTCGCAGGCCGAGGCGAAGAAGCTCTCCGACGCCTTCGTCGCCGTGGCCGAGAAGGTCGGGCCGAGCGTGGTGCAGCTCGAGGTCACCGCGCGCGAGGAGCCGTCCGACCCCGCGATCCGCGCCTTCCGCGACGGCGACTCGCCGATCGCCCGCGGCTCGGGCTCGGGTGTCATCCTCTCCACCGACGGCGCGATCCTCACCAACAACCACGTCATCGACGGAGCGCTCAGCATCTCGGTGCGCCTCCGCGACGGACGCCTCTTGCCCGCCAAGCTCGTCGGCCGCGATCCCGCGACCGATCTCGCCGTCATCCGCGTGGAGGCCCAGAACCTCCCCGCCGCCAAGCTCGCCGACTCCGACCAGGCGCGCGTCGGCGAGTGGGTGGTGGCCATCGGCGCCCCGTTCGGCCTCCGCTACACCGTGACCGCGGGCGTGCTCAGCGCCAAGGGCCGCGGCGGCATCGGCGCCAACGCCATCGAGGACTATCTCCAAACGGATGCGAGCATCAACCCCGGCAACTCGGGGGGGCCGCTCTGCGACATCGAGGGCCGGGTGCTCGGCATCAACACGATGATCGTGGGCCGCGGCAGCGGCATCGGCTTCGCGGTCCCCTCGAACATGGCCAAGCGCGTGGCCGAGCAGATCGTGAAGAACGGCCGCGTCCAGCGGGCGTGGCTCGGCGTCGGCTTCCAGGACCTCACCCCCGACCTCGCGGGGGCGTTCAAGCTCGATCCCTCCGCGGGCACGCTCGTCACCTCGGTGGCCGACGGCGGGCCGGCGCAGCGCGCGAACCTGAAGCCCGGCGACGTCATCGCCTCCGTGGGCGGCAAGCCGACCCGCGACGGGCGCGAGCTCATTCGCGAGGTGCTCACCCACGACGTCGGGCAGACGGTGCCGATGGAGATCATCCGCGACGGCAAGCGCTACGGCACCCAGCTCACCCTCGCGGCTCGGCCCGAGGCGGCGGTCCCGCCGCTGCCGGTGCAGCAGCAGGGTGTCCCCCAGGCGGGGATGGGCTTCAACACCCGCGACCTGTCGCCGGCCGAGGTCGCGACGCTGAAGGTGTCGTCGCGGCCCCTGCCGCTCGTCACCCAGGTCGTCGCCGGCAGCGTCGCGGATCGCGCGGGCCTCAAGGCGGGAGACCTCGTGCTCGAGGTCGACGGCGTCGTCGAGCCGAGCACCGCCCAGCTCCAGGAGGCGTCGAAGGACGGTCAGCTCGTGATGCGCGTCCGCCGCCGCGACAGCGCCTTCTACACCGTGCTCAAGAAGTAGGGCGGCCATCCGCGTTGACGCGGGGCGACTGGCCCAGTAATTCCGGGCCATGGTCGAGATCCGCGAGACGCCGATGGGCGGAAACCTCAAAGACTTCCTGAACGTGGTCGACGTCGTCTACGAGGGCGACCCGAACTTCGTGCGCCCGCTCGACATGGACATGAAGGAGCGCCTCCACCCGAAGAAGAACCCCTTCTTCACCCACGGCGAGGGGGTGGTCTTCACCGCCTACAAGGCCGGCCGCTGCGTCGGGCGCGTCACGGCCCAGATCGATCGCCTTCACCTCGAGAAGTACTCGGACGACACCGGCTTCTGGGGCTACTTCGACACGGTCGACGATCCCGAGGTGGCCAAGGAGCTCCTCACCCGCGCCGAGCGCTGGCTGAAGTCGAAGGGGATGAAGCGGGCCCGAGGGCCGATGTCGCTCTCGATCAACGAGGAGATCGGCTGCCTCGTCGACGGCTTCGACACGCCGCCCTTCGTGCTCATGCCCCACCACCGGCCCTACCAGGCCGCGCTCATCGAGCAGGCGGGGTACGCGAAGGAGAAGGACGTCTACGCGTGGAGCTACCCCGTCCGCGAGATGAACGCGCGGGTGAAGAAGGCGCACGAGGAGCTCCGGGCGATGCCCGAGGTGAAGTCGCGCCCGTTCTCGATCGAGAACCTCGATCGCGACGTCGACATCGCGGTCGAGATCTTCAACGACGCCTGGAGCGAGAACTGGGGCTCGGTGCCGATGACCCAGGCCGAGGCGCGCAAGCTCGCCAAGGACTTCAAGATGATCCTCGTGCCCGAGATCACGCGCATCGTCGAGATCGACGGCGAGCCGGCGGCGATCCTGGTCGCGCTCCCGAACCTCAACGAGATCGTGAAGGACCTCCACGGCAAGCTCTTCCCGGTCGGGCTCTTCAAGCTCCTCTACCGCCTCAAGGTCGTGGGCCCGAAGACGGGGCGGCTCGTGCTCTACGGGGTGCGCAAGAAGTTCCGGAACCAGCGGAAATACGCGGCGCTGAGCCTCTACCTCTACGCCGAGATCAACGACTCGAGCCGCCAGCTCGGCTACACAGCGGGCGAGCTCGGCTGGACGCTCGAGGACAACGCCGCCGTCAACACGGCGATCAAGGTGATGGGCGCGAAGAAGTACAAGACGTACCGCGTCTTCGGGAAGGCGATCGCATGAAGGTCCTCGTCACTGGCGGCAGCGGCTTCCTCGGGAGCCACGTCGCCGAGCAGCTCGTGAAGCTCGGCCACGACGTGCGCGCGCTCGTCCGCAAGAGCTCCAACAAGAAGTTCCTGGAGTCGCTCGAGCGGGTGGAGCTCGCCACGGGCAGCGTCGAAGACGCGAAGGCGGTGGCGGACGCGGTGGTCGGCGTCGACGCCATCGTCCACTCGGCGGCGCTCGTGAAGGCCAAGGACGAAGACGAGTTCTTCGCCACGAACGTGCAGGGTACACGCAACCTGATCGAGGCCGCGAAGAAGCACGCGCCCAAGATCGCGCGCTTCGTCCACGTGTCGAGCCTCGAGGCCGCGGGCCCGAGCGCCGACGGCGCGCCGGTGCCGGTGGACCAGGAGAAGCCGCTCACGCGCTACGGTCGCTCCAAGCTCGCCTCCGAGAAGGTGGTGCTCGAGGCCAAGGGGGAGCTGCCGGTGGTGGTGCTGCGACCGGGGGGCATCTACGGCCCGCGCGATCAGGAGATCGCCGACGCCTTCCGCTCGGTGAAGCGGGGCGTCCTGCCCCTCGTCGGCAAGGGCGACACGCGCTACTCGCTCATCTACGGGCCGGACGCGGCGCGCGCGTGCGTGCGCGCGCTCACCGCGGAGGTGCCGAGCGGCCGCGTCTTCTTCTTGTCCGACGGGCGCGTGTACCCCCAGCGCGAGATGATGGAGATCATCGAGAAGGCGTGGGGCCGTCGGGCGTTCGTGCGCACCGGCATGCCCCACGGCGTCATCAGCGCGGTGTCGCTCTTCGTCGAGGGCTACGGCAAGGTGCGCAACAAGGCGGTGATGCTCACCCGCGAGAAGTCGGCGATGCTCGGCCACCACTGGGTGTGCGGCAAAGACGACATCCAGGAGGCCCTCGGGTGGAAGCCCGAGGTGAGCTTCGAGGACGGCGCCAAAGAGACGGCGCGCTGGTACGAAGAGCAGGGCTGGATGTAGGTCTCGCCCGTGGGGGGGCGTCGGCCGCCGCCGGCGGGCGACGGAGGCGCGGCGCCCAGGCGTGAACGAGGAGCGCGAAGCAGCCGCATGCAACGACGAACACCATGACCAGTCGCGTCGAGTGCGTTCGAGAGGTCGAAGCGGCGCGAAGGAGCGCCCCGAGCGGCCTCGCGGCTTCGAGCACGCACCGCAGGCGCGAGGGACGAGATCTCGGGCGAGATCGGCGCGAGTGGTCGCGGTGTTAGCCCGAGCCCTCTTCGCGCCGAGCGCTGGAGGCAGCGGCGGGCCGCGGCTCGGCCTGCGCCGCGTCGCGCTCCACGTGGGCGTTTGGCTCGTCGTGCTCGGGGTGGGCTTGGCGCTCTTGAGGGGCCGCTTCGATTTCGCCCCCGCGTTCGCCGAGTTCTCGTACCGGAGCTACGTGAGCACGGGCTTCTACTTCGTGCTCACGATGCCGACGGCCTTCTACCTCCTCGCGGCGTCGCCGCTGCGGGCGTGGATCCGGTGGCCGCTGTCGGTCGGCCTCTTCGCGATGCTCACGCTCCCGTGGAGGTGGCTGCACCTCGCGCGCGCGGACCACTACCCGCCGACGATGCTCCGGCCCTCCGATCCCGAGCCGAGTCTGACGTTCTTCCCGAACGCCGAGGAGGGCTTCCCCCACGACAAGCTGTTCTTCTTCGCGCTGTTCGGCGCCTTCGCGGTGGGCGCGGTGGCGGTGGCGGCGTTCGGGACCGATCAGCGGCGTTCGCTGCGCGAGAGCCTCCAGCGGGTGACGATGCCGGTCCTCGCGTACGCGATCATCTGCCTCCAGGCGTTCGCCCACACGTCGCTCCGCTCGGGGTACTCGCTCAACGCGTACCTGGTCGTGGAGCCCATCCAGCGCAACTGGTACCTCACGTACCTCTTCCCCCCCGGAGGGGGGCGCGGCGCCGTCAGCTCCGACCTGCGCTTCTGGTGGAGCCTCGACTGGTACTTCCAGGGGGCGCCCAAGATGCCGGAGACGATGTTGATCCGGCGGTCGTACTTTTCGTACTTGACGTCGCAGTTCACGTATTTCGTGAACCCGTACCTCTTCTACTTGGCGGTCAACACGCTGCTCTGGTTCGCGGCCGCCGCCGCCGCGTACAAGCTCGCGCTCTCGATCACCGAGCGCCGCGAGGTCGCGGCGCTGGTGTTCGCCCTCGTCTGCGTCGGCAACGGCTTCGTCTATTTCGTCGGCCAGCCGTTCCCCTACCTGGCCGGGTACGCGGCGTCGGTGGGGATCCTCTGGGCGTACCGTCGATTCCTCGCGCCCGACACGAGCGACTCCAAGGTTTTCGTTATCCCGGTGGGGATGGGGATGGGCCTCTGCGCGCTCACCTACGACCTGTTCCCGACGATGGTCGCGCTCGTCGCGATGGCGTTCGTGCTGCGCGCGGGGCGCCTCCGGAGCATCGCCGCCGTCGCGATCGCGGTGGCGGTCCACGTCGCGTTCGTCAAGCTCCAGTACCGACACCTGCACCTGCCCGAAGACCGCGCGAACACGTTCATGATCGACGACGCGGTGCAGAACCTCGTGAAGCTCGCGCGCCGTCCGGACTTGAGCAAGCTCTACCACCTGGCCGTCACGTTCCTCGGCACGGCGGCGCAGTCGTTCGGCTACGCCTTCGAGCTCGTCGTGTTGCTCCTCGCCGTCGTCGGGGCCTGGTCGGTGCGCGCGAAGCGCCCGCTCCCGCGCGTCGTCTTCGTCCTCGTCTCACCGGCGCTCCTCACGGCGGCGTTCTTCCACTTCGGTCAGGCCCGCTGGTACGCGTGGCCGATGGCGACGCTCGCCCGCATCTACTACGTCGCGTACCCGGGCGTTTACCTGGCCGCGGCGATGGGCCTCCTCGCGTTCCGAGCGCGGCTGCGGCGGACGCCCCTGGCGGCGATCGCGGAGCCGCTCTCGTGGATGGTGGTCGTGGTCTTGGCGGTCTGGCAAAACGCCGACGCCCTGGGCCTCGTCGGCCCCGCGTTCCACTTCTACTTCCCCGACCACGGCGTCTGGCTCGATCGCAAGTGACGGCGGGCGCGCGGCGCGCGGTCGCCGGGGGCCGTCGGCCCCCGCGTTTTGACGCGTTGCGTTGGCCCCTGGGGCGCTGAAATCCCGACAGAAAGCGAAGGTCGCGGCGGCGGTCACAAAAAGCTTGCCGAAGCGTGACTCAGAAGTAAGTTACGCTCCCTTCGCCGGTACGGGCGGTGGGTCGGAGGGTACAGTGTCGGCGATGACCGAAGCGGCAGAAGAGCGCGAGCCCCGCGCGAAGGCGAGCGTCGAAGAGACGCCGCTCCCCGCCTCCGCGCCGCGGCCGATCCGGTGCGCCGCCCGCGGGGTGAAGAAGGCGTTCGGCAAGACGCAGATCCTGAAGGGCGTCGACCTCGAGATCGCCGAGGGGAGCTTCGCGGTGCTCGTGGGGCCGAGCGGGTGCGGCAAGTCCACCCTCCTCCGCCTCGTCGCCGGCCTCGAGGAGGCGGACGAGGGCAAGCTCGAGATCGCGGGCCGCGACGTCACCCGCGCGCCGCCGCGCGATCGCGACATCGCGATGGTCTTCCAGAGCTACGCGCTCTACCCGCACCTGTCCGTCCGCGACAACCTCGCCTTCGGCCTGAGGCTGAAGAAGACGCCCCAGGCCGAGATCGACAAGCGCATCGACGAGGCGAGCCAGATGCTCGGGCTCGGGCACCTGCTCGACCGGCTGCCGAAGCAGCTCTCGGGCGGGCAGCGCCAGCGGGTGGCGATGGGGCGGGCGATCGTGCGGCGGCCGAACCTGTTCTTGTTCGACGAGCCGCTCTCGAACCTCGACGCCGCCCTCCGCGCCGAGGTGCGGGTGGAGATCCGTCGCATGCACGAGCGGCTCGGCGCGACGACGCTCTACGTCACCCACGACCAGGTGGAGGCGATGACGCTCGCCGACACGCTCTGGGTCCTGAACGGCGGGCTCGTCGAGCAGAAGGGGGCGCCGCTCGACGTCTACGCGCGACCGCGCACCAAGTTCGTCGCGACGTTCCTCGGCTCGCCGCAGATGAACCTCGCCGAGGGCAAGCTCCAGAAGGCGAGCGGCGGCGGCTTCGTCGCCGAAGGGGGCGGCATGGCGCTCGAGGTCGACGTCGAGCGCTTCGGCGCCGCGCTCGAAGACGGGCGCGAGGTCGCGCTCGGCGTGCGCCCCCACGATCTCCGCGTCGCGCAGCCCGGCGAGTCGCCGTCGCTCGAGCTCCGGGTCGAGATCGTGGAGGCCCTCGGCTTCGAGGCCTACGCCTACGGGTGGGCCAAGGCGAGCGGTCCGCGCGTCATCGTGCGGCTCGAGGCCGAGCACGCGCGCCGAGCCCGGCCCGGCGACGTGATCCCGCTCGTCGCGCCGCCCGAGCACGTCCACCTGTTCTGCCAGAAGAGCGGCGTCGCCCTCGACGCGGAGTGACCTTGCGCCGCCCGCTCCTCGTCCTCGTCGCGCTCGTCCTCGCGCTCGCGGCGTTCGCGTGCGGCGGGGCCACCTCCGCGCGCCGGATCACGGTGTGGCACGCCTACCGCGGCGACGAGGAGCGCGCGCTCAAGGAGGTGGCGGCGCGCTACGAGGTCGAGCGCGGGGTCAAGGTGACGCTCCTCAGCGTCCCCTTCGACGCGTACCTCTCGAAGCTCCAGGCGGCGGTGCCGCGCGGCAACGGGCCCGACGTCTTCATCGACGCCCACGGGCGGCTCGGCACCTTCACCAAGGAGGGCCTCGTCGCCGACGCGAGCGGCGCGATCGGCGAGGCCGACGTCGCGCGCTTCGACGAGACCTCGGTGCGAGCGCTCACCCAGGACGGCAAGCGGTGGGGCGTGCCCCTCGCCACCAAGTGCCTCGCGCTGTTCGTCAACACGCGCCTCGTCACGTCCGAGATCGCGACGCTCGAGGACGTGCAGAAGCTCCGCGCGACCCTGCCGGCGAGCGCGGTGCCGCTCGCCTACGAGGCGCACACCACCTACTACCACGTACCGTTCCTCCACGCGTTCGGCGCCGAGCTCCTGGGGAGCGCTGGGGATTTCGCGATGGTGGGGCGAGGTGCGGAGGACAGCGTCGCCCTCGTGCGGGACCTCACCAAGGACCACGTCGTCCCCGACGAGCCGAGCGGGGCGCTGGTGAAGCAGCTCTTCGTGCAGGGGCAGGCGGCGGTGGTCATCAGCGGCCCGTGGCTGCTCTCGGAGCTGCGCGACGAGGTGCCGTTCAAGGTCCAGCCGCTGCCGACGGTGGCGAAGACCGGCAAGAAGATGCGGCCCTACCTCACCGTCGAGGCGGCGTTCGTCACCCCCGACGGGGCGGGCAAGCCCGACGCGGTGGGCTTCGCGCGGTGGCTCGGCGACGACGCCTCGGCGCGCACGCGCGCGCTCGTCGGCAAGCAGGTGGTGGCGACGAAGAGCGCGTGGGCCGATCCCGAGGTCGCGCGCTCGTCGGCGCTCGCGGCGTTCCACGCCGCGGCCGCGGACGCGGTGCCGACGCCGACCTCGACGCGCCTCCAGGCGACGTGGGTGCCCGCCGACCAGGCGATCAAGAAGGTGCTGCGCGGCGAGGCCGAGCCCAAGGCGGCGCTCGACGAGGCCAAGGCTCGCTTCGACGACGTGATGCGCCCGCCGCCGCCGTCGCCCTCGCCCGCTCCCGTGATGCTCCTCGCCGGCGGGGCGCTCCTCGCGCTCGCGTACTTCGGGGTGAGGCGCGCGCGCGCGCCGGGCTTCCGCGCCGAGCTCACCCGGTCGCTGCCCGTATACCGCTACGTGATCCACGCGGTGGTGACGGTGTGCGTGCTCGTGGTGCTCCCGCTCGTCGCGGGCGCGGCGACGTCGTTCTTCGCCGGCGGCCGCGGCGAGACGCGCTTCGTCGGCTTCGAGAACTACGCGCAGATCCTCACCGCGCGGGGCGGCGCCCTCCTCGGCCACGGGTCGTTCTACCTCACGCTGCTCGTGACCATCTTGTGGACGGTGCTCAACGTGGCGGCGCACGTGGGCATCGGCCTCGCGCTCGGGCTCGCGCTCGCGCGGCCGTGGCTGCGGCTCAAGGCGGTGTGGCGCGTGCTCTTGATCCTCCCGTGGGCGGTGCCGTCGTACGTCACCGCGGTGGCGTGGAAGGGCATGTTCCACCGGCAGTTCGGCGCGATGAACGCCATCCTCACCGCGGTGGGCGCGCCGCCGGTCTCGTGGTTCTCGCACTTCTCGACCGCGTTCACCGCGAACCTGCTCACCAACGTGTGGCTCGGGTTCCCGTTCATGATGGTGGTCACGCTGGGCGCGCTCACGTCGATCCCCAAGGACGTGCTCGAGGCGGCCGAGGTCGACGGCGCCACCCGCTGGCAGCGCTTCCGCCACGTGACGGCGCCGCTGCTCCTGCCGCAGCTCCTGCCGTCGATCATGCTCGGCAGCGTGTGGACGTTCAACATGTTCAACGTCGTGTTCCTGGTGTCGGGCGGCGAGCCCGACGGCACGACCGACATCCTGGTGAGCGAGGCCTACCGCTGGGCCTTCACCCGCGACTCGCAGTACGGCTACGCCGCGGCCTACGCGGTGCTCATCTTCCTGCTCCTCTTCGTCGCCACCCGCCTCCTCGGGGCGCGCGTCGACCGGGCGAAGGCGAAGGTGGCGTGATGGACGACAAGCCGAGCGTCCTCGAGCGCGTCGTCGTCCACCTGCTCCTCGTGGGCGCGGTGGCGTTCGCGCTCTACCCGGTCTTGTGGGTGGTGTCGCTCGCGCTATCCCAGGGCGGATTGTCGGGCACGGGCGGGGTGGTGCCGCTCCCGCGCGCGCCGACCCTCGAGAACTTCCGCCTCGTCCTCGGCACGACCGACCCCGACGGCGCGTGGCTCTTCGGCCGCCAGCTCGCGAACTCGATCGTGGTGTCGCTCGCCACCGCCGCGGTGGGCATCGCGGTGGCGATCCCCGCGGCCTACGCGCTCGCGCGCTTCCCGTTCGTGGGGAAGGAGGCGGGGGTGCGGGCGCTCCTCGCGACCCAGATGTTCCCCACCGTCGCGAGCGCGGTGCCGCTCTACCTCCTCCTCGACAAGCTGCACATGCTCGACTCGCGCGGCGGCCTCGTGCTCGTCTACGCCGCGACCTCGGTGCCGTTCGCCATCTTCCAGCTCCGGGGCGCGTTCTCGCAGATCCCCGTCGACCTCGAGGAGGCGGCGATGGTGGACGGCGCGACGCGCTTCCAGGCGTTCGTCAAGGTCACGCTCCCCGCCGCGCGGCCCGCGATCGCGGTCACCGCGCTCTTCGCGTTCATGAGCGCGTGGAACGAGTTCATCCTCGCGGCCACGCTCCTGTCGCGCGAGGACGCCTTCACTCTCCCGGTCGTGCTCCAGCGCTACGTGGGCGAGCACGACGCGGCGTGGGGCTCGTTCGCCGCGGGCGCGATCCTCGTGAGCGTCCCCGTGATGGCGCTCTTCTACGTCGCCCAGCGCGAGCTCGTGAGCGGGCTCACCGCGGGCGGCGTGAAGGGATAGTCGCCCGCGCGCTCGCGTCAGTGCTTCACGACCCACTCCACGACGGCGTGGCCGGCGTCCGCGGCGCGGAGGAGCTCCGCGCGGTAGCGGCCGAGGGCGTCGCGGGTGTCGGCGTCGGGGGGCTCGCCGCTGTCTTCGTCGGGCTCGGCCGCGATCCGCTCGAGCTGGGCCGCGGCGGCGCGGAGCTCGTCCCCGTGTCCCCACACCGGCGGGACGTAGTAGCCGAAGCTCGACGCGAACTGCATCCAGTCCTCGAGGTGGAGCTCGTGGGCGCGGTCGACCGAGTACTCCCCGAAGCGCTCGAGGCAGCGGCCGAGGAGCTCGTCCGGGGGATCCTCCGGCGCGCCCGGCATGGGGACGAGCGGCGCGCCGGCGACGAAGGCGTCCCACCCGACGAAGTGCTCGAGGAGGCCGATCTCGCCGTCCCAGCCGGGGACGGCCGAGAGCGCGAGGCCGCGATCGAGCAGGTTCCCCTCCCACTCGTCGACGAGGCCCGCGCGCTCCAGGCGCTCATCGAGGTCGCCGGGCAGGAGCGCCTCGAGCGCGGCGGTGGCGTAGGTGAGCTCGTCGCCGAGGATGATCTCCGGGGCCTGGATGGACACGAGGCGGCCGAGGCGCGCGAGCCGCGCGACGAGGGTGTCGAGCGCGGTCTTCGACACGGGCCCCCGGGGGAGGGCGGAGGGCGCGGTGGCCTCGAGCACCGCGCGCGCGCGCGGCGGAGCGGCGGCGGCCGACAGCGCGAGCTCGTGCCTCGCGGCCTCGATCGCGGCGAGGTCGATGGGGACGCGGTGCCCGTGGATCCGCCGCTGACGGCCCCGGTGGGCGTCGACGAACGCCTCGAGCGGCGCGGGGTCGCGGCGTCGCACCGACTCTCCCGCCGCGTCGGCGAGCGCGGCCACGAGCTCGGGATCACACGTCCTCGCGTGATGGTATCGCTCGCCCATACGGGCGAGGCTACGCGGCGCGGCCGGCGCTGGGGAGGCGATTCGACCGGCGCGCGGGGGGATCGACGAGCCAAAGCGCCGCTCGCGGTGTATAGGACACCCACTCGGAGGGATCCCCATGACGCGCGGCCGCACCTCGATTCACACGTTCACGCTCCTCGGCTCCGTCCTCGCGCTCGCGCTCGTCGCCCCCGAGGGCCAGGCGCAGCCCGTCGCGACGGCGGGGAGCACGAACCCCGGGGTGATGGCCTACCAGCCGGCGCGCTACGAGATCCACGGCCTCGCGGTGCCGAGCGGCTACGACGGCGCGGTCGCGACGGCGATCGACGCGGCGGGGCTGGTGTACGGGTACGCGTTCATCGGCAGCGACTGGGTCACGCAGAAGCGGCGCGCGGTGCGTTGGCACGCGTCCGGTCACGTCGTGAAGCTCGGGCCGGACGAGGTGAGCGACGGCGCGAGCGTGGGCATGCTCGACGGCAAGCCGGTGTACTGGACGCGGGTGAAGGCGTCGCCGGCCGACAAGGTCGACGGCTTCGTCGGCGACACGAAGGTCCCGAGCTTCGTCCCCAAGGGCGTCCGAGGCTCGCGCGTCTTCGGGTGGAAATACACCAGCACCGCGAGCCCGGGGGCGTCGGGCGGCGGCTTCGTGTTCCCCACCGGCGAGAGCTTCTCGAGCCGGCCGATCCTGGCGATGAACGCGGCCGGGATCGTCGTCGGCACCGCCAACGTCCCGTCGCACGACGTGACCTACCGCGTCGCGTACGGGCAGGTCGCCGGGGTGATGTCCACCCAGGAGCGATTCGGGTTCTTGAAGGACGTCGACGCCTCGGGCGTGGCGGTGGGCGCGGTCACCACCGTACCCGGCGACCCCCACGCGCCGTACCACGCCATCCGCCACAAGCCCGGCTCGGTGGAGGAGGATCTCGGCACGCTCGGCGGCCAGGCGAGCTCGGCCCACGGGGTCACCGAAGACGGCGAGACGATCGTGGGGACGAGCAAGCTCGGCAACGGCCTGCAAGTGGCCTTCGTCCGCGTGAAGCGCCGCATGTACGACCTCAACACGCTCGTGGACTATCCGCCTCCGCCCAGCAAGCCCGCCGCGCCCGCGCGCGGCGCCGGGCCCCAAGGCTTGCAGATCGACCCGCCGCCGACCCCGCAGATGTGGCTCCGGACCGCGAACGGCGTGAACGACAAGGGCGACGTCTGCGGCGTGGGCATCTCGAACGGCAAGGCGATCCCCTTCGTCCTGCGCAAGAAGTCGATCACGGGCGTCCTCGTCGTCGACGCCGACGCGCTGAAGAGCCACATCGTCGGCCGCACCCTGCCAGCGCTCGAGGAGCGCCCGGTCGTCGAGGCGCCGGGCAAGTAGCGCTCCGGACGCGCCCTCAGGCGTCGGCGAGCGCGGCGCGGACGCGCGGCGCGACCTCGTTGCCGATCAGCTCGATGCTCTTCATGAGCTGGGCGTGGGGCATCGCGCCGTTCGCGTATTTGAGATCGAAGCGGCGGAGGCCGAGCGCGCGGGCGGTGGCGACGACCTTGTCGGCGACGGTCCGGGGCGAGCCCACGAAGACCGCGCCGTTCGGCCCCGCCTCGCGCTCGAACTGGGCGCGGGTCGGCGGAGGCCAGCCGCGCTCGCCGCCGATGCGGGTGCGCTGCTCGAGGAAGTGCGGCCAGAGCTCCTCGCGCGCCTGCTCGTCGGTCTCGGCGACGTGGCCGGGCGCGTGCACCCCGACCGGGAGCGGATCGCGCCCGAGCTCGCGCAGCGCGTCGCGGTACAGCTCGGCGAAGGGCGCGAAGCGCACCGGATCGCCGCCGATGATCGCGAGCATGAGCGAGAAGCCGTAGCGGGCGGCGCGCACCACCGACTGCGGCGTGCCGCCGACGCCGACCCACGTCGGGAGGAGGCCGGTCTCGGTCGGCGGCACGACCCGCGCGACGTCGATCGGCGCGCGGTGGCGGCCCTCCCAGCGCACCGGCTCGCCCGAGCGGGCGGCGGCG
>JAEUKG010000643.1 GCA_016794325.1 Myxococcales bacterium
CCGAGGAGGCCCTTCTCCTCGTCGATCCACGCGCCGGTGAGGGCGAGGCCCTCCATCGCCAGGCGCGTCCCGTCCACCACCGGCGCCAGCGCCTCGAAGTTCTGGAGCCGGTAGAACTGACCGGGCTCGAACTTCTTGGCCGCGAGCGGCGCCTTCACCACCACCTCGACGATGGTCTTGGTGAGGCGGTTGACCTCGACCACGTGGGCGAGCAGCTCCGAGTCGAGGTGGGTGAAGAACGCGCGCAGCGAGGCGTCGCGCGCCGGCTGGCCCTTCGGATCGAGCGAGGCGACCTCGGGGAAGAGCGCGCAGACGTAGGGGAAGCCGTCCTTGGCGCTCGCCATCGCCTTGACGACGCTGCCCGCGTAGTACGGGTGGTTGTCGCCGTAGAAGGAGACGACGCGCTTGCCCTTCTTGTAGCTCGTGAAGAACCCGTCGATCGGCTTGGCCACGGCGAGCTCGACGTCGCCGTTCGGCGAGACCGTCGCCGCGTGCGCCTGGAAGTACTGCTTCTTGGCGTCGAGGGCGAACGACCCCTCGTGCTCCTTCTCGTAGATGATGTTCGGGCTCGTGCCCGCGGCCACGCACACGGTGCGAGCGGGGATCACGATCTCGGCGCCGTCGGCGGCGCGCTTGAACTTGAGGGCGTCGACGTGCCCGCGCGCGTCCAGGACGGCCTCGGTCGGCGACATGTTCTCGATGTAGTGGATGCCCTCCTCGAGGCTCTTGGCCACCTCCTCGTGGTTGAGGCGGTAGGCGGGCGAGTCCTGGAGCGACTTCCGGTAGACGAGGGTGACGCCGCCCCACGAGTCGACGAGGTGCTGGAGCCGAGGGTCGCGGCCCTCGCGCGCCGCCGCCTCGCGCTCGGCCTCGAGCTCGCGCGCGTGGCCGAGCTGGGTCTGCAGGAGCGCCCACTCCTCGTCGTCGAAGAGGGCGCGCATCGCGGCCTCTCCCCGCTCCGCGAGCAGGGTCGCGTAGCGGGCGGCCGCCTTCTCGATCTGCACCGGGTAGTACGCGGCGAGCTCGGTGGCGGTGTCGATCGCGGTGAGACCACCGCCGACGACGACCGCGGGCAGCTCGACCAGGAGGTTCGCGATCGAGCTCTTCTTGTAGGCCCCGGTGAGCTGCAAGGCCATGAGGAAGTCCGACGCCTTGCGGATGCCGCGCGCCAGGTTGTTCTTCATGTCCACGATGGTGGGGCGGCCCGCGCCCGCGGCGAGCGCGACGTGGTCGAAGCCGAGGCTCCACGCGTCGTCGAGGGTGAGCGTCCCGCCGAAGCGGACGCCGCCGTAGACCCGGAAGTGCGGGTTGCGCGCGAGGGTCACGTAGAGGAGCGTGAGGAAGTTCTTGTCCCAGCGGACGGTGATTCCGTATTCGGACACGCCGCCGAAGCCGAGCAGGACGCGCTCGTCGAGCTCGCGGTACAGCGTCCCGAAGTCGCGCACCGGCCACGGGGGGTGGTCGGCGTCGCCGGTGAGCTCCACCGGCAGCGGCTCGACCTTGAGACCGTCGACGGCAACGACGCCGAAGCCGGCGCGCGACAGGTGGTGGCTCAGGGTGTAGCCCGCCGGGCCGAGGCCCACGACGAGGACGTTCTTCCCGTTGTACGGAGCAGGATAGGGCCTCGTGACGTCGAGCGGGTTCCACCGGGTGAGGAGGCCGTAGATCTCGAGCCCGAACGGGAGGTTCAGCACCTCGGTGAGGACGCGAGTCTCGACCTCGGGGATGTTGACCGGCTCCTGCTTCTGGAAGACGCAGGCCTTCATGCAGTCGTTGCAGATCCGGTGGCCGGTGCCGCCGCACATCGGGTTGTCGACGCACACGAGGGCGAGGGCGGCGAGCGTGTCGCCGTCGCGCCGCATCACGTGCATCTCGCTGATCTTCTCGCCGAGCGGGCAGCCGCCGAGCTCCACGCCGAGCGGGTTCTTCTTCACGTCGCCGGTCTTGGCGTCGCGGAGGCCCTTCGAGCACGAGTCCTTGTCGCGCTCGTGGCAATAGAGGCAGTAGTCGATCTCCTGCTCGATGTCGCGCGGGCCGCCCCGCCGATCCGTGAGCGAGAAGCCGTCGCGCTCGCGCCGCTCGTCGGCGGGGCCGACGAAGAGCTCCGGGGTCTTCGGATCGGGGCGCCGGAGCTCGACGAGGTGTTGGAAATCGAGGGTCTTGGGCGCGCGGAGGCTCGGCCACCGGCGCGCGGGGTCGTGGTGGTCTCGACGTCGGTTCGCCAGCCACGCCTCGAACGCGTCGAGCGCGAACGCGGCGACCCGCGCGTCGTCGGCCTCGGTCGGGGCGCCGGCCACCGCGCACGCGTCGGCGGCGCAGCTCAGGCCGGCGAGGCCCGCGCGCAGCCGCGCCGCGCGGCCGCGCAGCTCGTCGGTCCAGGTGGCGCCGCCGGCCTTCGCCGCCTTGCGCGCCACGTCGTCGACGGCGAACACCCACATCACCGAGGTCGCGACGGCCTGCTCGGCGTCGGCCTCGCGCTCGGCCTCGTCGGGCACCGCGACGCGCATCGCGGCCGCCGCGACGTGAGCGGCGTCCGCGGCGGAGGCCTTCCACCCCTTGCCGGCGCCCTCCTTGAGCACGCGCTTCTTCGCGAAGTCGCGCTTGAACGTGAAGAGCGGGCTCCGGGCCTCGACCTCGCGGCGAAGCGTCTCGACCTCGCCCTCGACCTGGAAGAGGCGGGCGACGAAGCGGCTGACGTGCGGCGCCGTCCGAAGGAGCGCTTCGCTGACCGCCTCCGCCGTCATCCCGTCGCCCTTCACCGTGCGGTAGGCGTCGTAGGCCGCGTAGTCGTCGGGGGCGCTCGCCGCGAAGCTCTCGCAGAAGACGTCGTGGAGGGCGCGGAGCCGCTCGGGCACGAAGAGGTCCTTGAAGACGAAGCCCGCGACGCCGAGCGGCATGTCGGGGGTCGGCCGGCTCGCGGTGGGCGGCTGGGAGGGGCTTCGGAACGCGGGAGGGAGATCGCGCTGGGTCGTCGTCATGGCGGCTGTCACTTCTGGGGGTCGTCGGCCTTGGCTTCGCCCTCTTTCGGTGGCGTCCACGCCGTCTGCGCGATCTCGCCTTCCTCGTAGCCGAAGTAGATCGCGCACTGCTTGAAGATGAAGTCCTGCCCGCGCTGCGTCGTGAGATCGAGGCCGTAGGTGTTGATGAACCGCACGCTCTCTTTGAGCCATTGGTCCCAGGCCTGCCTCGACACCTCTTCGTAGATGCGCCTGCCGAGCTCGTTCTTGTACGGGACCTTGGTGAGGCCCGGGAGGTCCTGGTCGAGCTTGCGGCAGTGGACGATGCGGACGTCGCTCATGGCGCCCTCATCGCACGAAACCGAGGGAAATGAAAGCGGCCCGACCCGCCGTCAGGGGCAGGAGACGGCCTCGGCGCCGCCGTCGCACGGCGTGGGATCGACCTCGCGCGGACGGAGCGGCCCGAGCACGGCCTCGGTGGCGGTGAAGCTGATCCCGACCGAGAGCGCGTCGCAGCGGTCGCCCTTGCCGTCGCGCGAAGGGTCACTGCTGAGGTCTCGGTGCTCGCACACGGCCTGGCGCGCCGCGGCGAACAGCTCGCTGCCCGCGCAGAGCGAGAACGCGCCGACCTTGAGCGACTGGATGGCGTTGAGGAGGGCCGCGCTGGTGATGCGGCCGGTGATGCGCCCCGACAGGATGCGGTACGGGTGGACGGCGCGCTGGACCTCCCCCGTCAGCGTCGCGTCGGTGATGCGGAGCACCAGGTCGCCGAGGCCGACGTACGCGGTGGTGGCTCGCGCCACGACCGTGCCGTTGGCGACGTAGGCGGCGGGCACGGCGAACTTCGCGCCGCTCGGCGGCCCCGCGTCGGGGTCGTTGTACGACTCGGGGTCGACGGTCCAGATGTCTTGCCCCCGGAAGGCGGGCTTCGGCCGATCGGGACCGCCATCCGCGTCGGTGGTGCCGTTGGACGCGAACAGCGTCACCGCGACGGCGTCGTCGTCCACGAGGCCGTTGTAGCCTTGGAGCGACAGCAAGGCGCCGACGGTCCCGTCGGTGATGCTGCGCTTGAGGTTGTCGGTCGCGAACGAGCCGCCGAGCGCGGCCTTCGTCACCGCCCCGAGCGCGTTGTCGACCCCGCGCGGCCCGTCGCACCGCGGGGTGGCGGAGACGCACGAGCCGGGATCCGACGGCGAGGGCGCGCAGGTGCAGCGTTGGTCGAGGTCGTAGCCGACGTCGGTCCGGTCGATCTCGACGGAGTCGAGCGCGAAGGTGAAATCCAGGGAGGGCCCGGCCGAGGGCGGCGACGGCGGCGGCGGCGGGTGGAGCGGGTCGCACGCCGGCCCGGCCTCGACCGCCGCGTCGGGGGCCGGCGACGCCTCGACGGTCGCGTCCGCCGCGGGCGCGGCGTGCGAGCGGTCCTCGATGTCCGCGATCGCTTGGCAGCCGGCCGCGAAGAGGAACCCTCCCCCGACGAGCACCGCGGCGCGGCGCGCGCTCACCACGAGACGCCCCCCGGGCCCATCGCCGCGCGACGCGGCTCGGGGGCGCGGCCCGACGTGAGGACGAGGTACGCCCCGATCGCCGTGAGCACGACGCCGACCGGGATGGTGACGTTGGCGACCCACGCGTACGTATTCGCTTTGGGATAGCCCTCGTCGCGGGTGCACGCGGGGTCGGCCCCGCAGCGCTTGCTCGCCTCGTTCTGGCCGAGCGCGAGCGCGCCGAACACCGCCCCGACCCCGGCCGACACGACGCCCGTTCCGGCGAGACCGAGCCCGAGCGGACGCCGCATTCCCGATTCTTCTCGGGCAGTTGGCGCGGGGGCGACCGGCAGGGGGAGCGGCGCCGGCGCGGGCGCGGGCGCGGCGGGCGGGGTCTTCGTGAGCGGCGGCACCTCGACCACCACCCGCGCGCCCCCGGCTTGGACGACGACGCTCGACGCGGCGCGCTCGTGCCCGGGCGCGCTGACCTCGATCCGGCGCGATCCCGGATCGATGGGGACCTCCTCGCCCGCCACCCACGCCGCGCCGTCGACGCTGATGGTCGCGCCCGGCGCCGGAGAGGAGAGCTTGACGGTGAGGTAGGAGAGCGACGGCTGGAGCGCGGCGGCGTGCTCGGTCGCCGTCTTCACGCGATCGGCGCGCGGCGGAGTGGCGCGCCGGGCCTCGGACGCGACCGCGTTGAAGAGCGTCCACGCGGACGCGGTGCGACCCAAGGCTTCGTAGCAGAGCGCGAGGTTCAGCTTGGTGCCGGTGCCGGGGTCGAGCGCGAGGCTCTTCTCGAGCTTCGGGCACGCGGCCTCGAAGTCACGGGCACGCATGAGCGCCAGCCCTTCGCTGAAGAGGTGGTCCGCCGCGGCGGCCTGCTCGGTCGTCGGCTCGTCGTCCGCGCGCGCGGCGAGCGCGAGGGCGGCGCACAAGGACTTCAGGTTCAGGAGGCGTCGCGGCATCGGGCGACCTCTCAGCCT
>JAEUKG010000649.1 GCA_016794325.1 Myxococcales bacterium
TCGCGGCGCTCGCGCGGCTGGCCGAAGTGGGGGAGGAGGCCGACGCGACGCTCGCGCTCGAGAGCATCCGAACCATCGCCGCCCGCCCCCGCACCGCGGAGCAGGTCGAGGACGCGGCCGAGCTCCGGGAGGGGTGTGAGATCCTCCTACGGATCGCGAAGAGCTCCAACGCCGCGCGCAACCGTCGTAGACTGGCGCTCGGGGCGCTCCGTATGTTCGCCGATCGCGGCGTGGTTCCGACCGCCGAGCTCCCCGCGGATCCGTGACGACGGGAGCGCCTCCATGGCCGACGGCTCGAGCATCTACGCCAACGAGAACTACTTCGTGCAGCTCCTCGGCAAGGCCGTCGCGGCCAAGGCGAGCGACATCCACCTGAAGGTGGGGATCCCGCCGGGCGCGCGCGTGCAGGGGGAGATCGTCTTCTTCCGCACCGAGCCCCTCAAGCCCGCCGACACCGAGGCCATCGCCGCCCACGTCATCAAGGATCGCGAGGCGAGGTCGCGCATCCCCACGCTCCGCGAGCACGACTCCGCCTACGACGCTCCAGGCATCGGGCGCTTCCGCGTGAACGTCTACCGGCAGCGCGGCTCGCTCGGGGTCGTGCTGCGCTCGATCCCCCACAAGATCCCGACGATCGAGGAGCTCGGCGCCCCCGCCCCCTGCATCCCCCTGTCCGAGAAGGACCGCGGGCTCGTGCTCGTCGTCGGCGCCGCCGGCAACGGCAAGAGCTCGACCCTCGCGGCGATGATCGGCCACCTGAACCGGACGCAGTCGCTCCACATCGTCACGATCGAAGATCCGGTCGAGTTCATGCACACCGACGACAAGTCGAGCATCAGCCAGCGCGAGGTCGGCATCGACACCGCGTCGTTCGCCGACGCGCTCCGCGCCGCGCTCCGGCAGGACCCGGACGTGATCCTCGTCGGCGAGATCCGCGACGAGACGACGATGGACATCGCGCTCAAGGCGGCGGAGACGGGCCACCTCGTGCTCTCCACCCTCCACACCCCCGACGTCGCGCGCACGTTCGGCCGCATGCTCGCGCTGGCGCCGAAGGGCCAGCCCGGCAGCAGCGATGAGCTCCGCGAGCGCATCGCCGACTCGGTCCAGGGTGTGATCGCCCAGCGCCTCTTGCCCCGCAAGGACGGCGAGGGGCTCGTCCTCGCGGCCGAGGTCCTCGTGGGGACGGGCACGGTGCGCGAGGCGATCCGCCGCCCGGAGAACAACCCGTCGCTCAAGGAGCTGATGGAGAAGGGCGTCCACCCGTACGGGATGCAGACCTTCGAGATGCACCTGAAGCAGCTCGCCCAGCAGGGATTCATCGACAAAGAGCTCGTGAAGTCCAACGCCGCGTTCTGAAGCGGCGCGCGCCGTGGCGCTGTAGTCCGAGGTGGGATAGCGCGCTGCGCCGCGTCGGCGCGTCTTGCGCCGGCAGCGGAAAGAGACCCGAAAAGTTGCGCGGTCCGGCCCCGAGCTTACGATCGAGGGAAGAACCTCGTGCTCTTGGGCTCACGCGCACCGCTTGCCTTCGCCGTCGCCACCTTGGCGCTCGGCGCGGCCTGCGCGAGCCGGCACACGCAGGACCCGCCGCGGCTCGACCCCCACGAGGAGCGCCCCGTGGTCGCGGTGGCGGTGCGGGATCCGGAGCCCGCGGCCGCGCGCCCGGCCGCGCTCGCGGCGGGCACGTGCGAAGAGGGCGGCGCCGGGAAGAAGGCGCGCTTCACCCTCGCGCACTTCAACGACTTCCAGGCAAGGTACACGGATCGCATCGGCGGTCGGAGCCGCTACGCCTACGTCGCCGGCTACCTGCGCGCGCTCAAGCGCGAGGTGCCCTCGACCCTCGTGCTCGACGCCGGCGACGACTACGAGAAGGGATCGCTCGCCGAGCTCCGCTCGATGGGCGAGACGACGCGGCGGATGATCCAGGCGCTGCCCATCGACGTGCGCACCATCGGCAACCACGACTTCTCCTACGGAGAGGCGGCGGTCGTGCGCGACGTGGAGCTCTCGGCGCACCCCGTCCTCGCGGCGAACGTCACCTACGAGCGCGACGGCAAGCCGCTCTTCGAGCGGTTCGTCAAGGCGCGGGTGGGCTGCGTGACCGTCGGCATCGTCGGCCTCGTCACCCAGAACTACGGCGCCGACGATCAGCCGACGCGCGAGCCGTTCTGCGGCGTCTTCAAGCAAGACAACCACTACGCCGAGGTCCTCGAGCGCGAGGTGAAGGCCCACCGGGGCGAGGTCGACGTGATGATCGCGCTGACCCACCTCGGGATGTACGACGACGCCTCCCTCGCGAGCGCGGTCAGCGGGGTCGATCTCGTCGTCGGCGCTCACACCGAGGACCTGCTCAAGGAGCCGCGGCTCGTGATGCGTCCCGACGGGACGCGCGCGTGGGTGCTGCAGGCGGGCCACTACGCCGAGACGCTCGGGCGCGCGGACCTCGTGTGGGACCCGAAGGATCGCAGCCTCGCGTTCGAGAAATACCGCATCGTCGACGTCGACACGTCGCTCCCGCACGCCGAGGACGTGGCGCGCCTCGCCGACGACGTCGAGAAGGACGCGGTCCCCGAGCTCCACGCGGTCGTGGCGGTGTCGCGCACCGAGATCAAGCCCGGCCGCGAGATGGCCGACCTCGTGTGGCGCGCTGCCCAGGACCGCTGGGCGGCCGACGCGCTCGTCGTGGGGCGCGACCACTTCTGGGAGGGGATCCCGCGCGGGCCCGTCACCTTGGCGCGGCTCTACCGCACCGTGCTCGTGCAGCGCGAGCCCACCGGGACGACGGGCTTCTCGTCGCTCTACGTCGCCGAGGTGACCGGCGAGGAGCTCCTCGCGCTCAAGGCGTCGATGACCGGGGCGAGCGCGTACGAGATGTACCTGCCGCACCCGGTCGCGCCGAAGAAGACGTATCGGCTCCTCCTCGACAAGCGCGCGATGATGTATCCGGGCTACGCCTTCACGGGGGCGGTCAAGGCGCCGGCCGGGCGCTTCGCCGGCGAGCTCATCGACGTGCTCGAGAGCTACGCGAGGGCCCGCGGCGAGCGCGGCCTCCCCCTCGACTGAGGGGCGCGCGCGTCAGCCGGCGCCCGCGGCGAGGGCCCAAGCCACCGCCGCGTCGAGCCCGTCGGGCTTGCGGAAGACGGGCCCGAGCGCGTTCGTGACGTCGGGCTCGGACGTGAAGAACGCGACCGGCAGCGCAGGGGCGGCCCGGCGCAGAGCGGCGGCGACGTCGGTGCCGAGGCCGTCGCCGAGGTCCACATCGAGGAGCGCGCAGGTGAGGCCGTCGGTCGTCGTCGCGCGGGCCTCGGCCGCGCTCGCGCAGAGCACCACGTCCGCGCCGTGCGCGCGGAGCTTCTTCTCCACCGCCGCCCGCGCGACCGGGGAGTCGTCGCACACGAGCACCCGACGCATGGGCCGAGCGTAGAGCACCGGAGCCGCCCGGACACCGCAAAATCGCGCGGCGACGCGCGCGCGCTCCATCCTGGAGCAGCCGCGCCAGAGTGGCGCATGTCACCCCAATGAACGACACGAAACCATTGGAGAAAGCGCCTGGCACGCCCCTCGCTCAAGGGGGGCAGCGCGCGGCGCCGGGACAGCCCGCTCGGCCCCGTCGCGCGAGGGAGCATCCATGAAGCTGACGTTTTTCGGAGTGCGCGGGAGCATCGCCGCGCCAGGACCCGACACCGCCGAGTTCGGCGGCAACACGAGCTGCGTCGCGCTCGACCTGCCGTCGGGGGAGCGGATCGTCTTCGACGCCGGGACCGGCCTGCGCGCGCTCGGCAACCGGATGATGGCGGCGAAGGAGCGGTGCGATCTGTCGATCCTCCTGTCGCACTACCACTG